>JAVCBZ010000088.1 GCA_030765735.1 Candidatus Susulua stagnicola
GGTTCAATACCCGGATCAGGTGAAAGCTCCGGCTGCCCAGCACATCTTAAAGTTGTTAAATCTAAAACAGTCAAACCACATTTTATCGCCAATGCTATAGCGTCAATATGTTTAGCCGGACATTCGCTATCGCTAACTATCTGACCACCAATTATTTTCTTCGTTTTTCTATTGAATATAAGTTTAACTACATAAGGCTTTTTATCTCTCATCATAGAATGTTTACTTATTGAATTTTGTCTGGCACAAATTGTATCAATTCCTTTTTCTTTTGCTTCTGATTCTGTAATCCCGCATCCGGCAATCGATTTATCAAAAAATTTCGTGGCAAAGCTATTTATCAGCCCTGGAAATTTTATTTTATAACCTAAAATATTCTTTGCTGCTATCCTCCCGCTAATCACCGCATTTGGCCTTAATTGCCCAAGCATTGGCTTACCGGTAATAAAACTTTTATATTCTATTAAATCTCCCGCAGCATAAATATCCAAATCCGAAGTCTGTAAATACTCATTTACTTTTAACCCCAATCGTCCTATTTTTAAACCTGCCTTTCGAGCTAACTCAATATTAGGTTGTATGCCTCCTGAAACAATTACCATCTCCGCCATTATCTTTTTACCCGAGGACAACTCAACACTTTTTACCTTTTTCTGGCCAATGATAGATTTGACCTTTTGATTTAACTTTAACCCAATCTTCTTTTCTTTAATACACTTCTCTACTTCTTTGCTCATATCCGGGTCTAAAACCATCTGCATAATATGCTCTAACATTTCCACAAGAACAATTTTTACACCACGCTGCGCAATCAAATAAGCAATTTCTATCCCTATCGCACCAGCCCCTATTACAACCACATTCCTTACACGTTGTGAATTCACCCAATCCAATATATTAATCGCATCTCCACTCGTCCGCAGAGTAAACACTCCTGGTAAATCAATTCCTGAAATCGGGAAAGTTATTGGCCTTGCACCGGTTGTTAAAATAAGTTTATCGTAAAAATATGAAATTCCATCTGCAGTTGTTACTTTTTTAGCTTTTCGATCTACACCAACAGCTTTTACGTTTACTAACTTTATGCCTTGTTCTGAAAAAATCCTATCATCCTTATATGAAGAATCAACTGTTACATCCCCGCTAGCAATATAGGGAGTGGCACACCTAGTCAAAAGGCCCCTTTCTTCTTGTTCTCTTATTATCGTTACATCTAAAGAAGGCTTTAACTTTTTTACCATTCTCGCTGCCGAAGCCCCAGCCCCGGAACACCCTATAACAACTATTCTTTTTGTCTGATTCATCGGCTAACTCCTTTTTTACCCCCTGTAAACAAAAGAGGAAATATTATATCACTAGCACAACAAGGTATCCACACTGCAAAGAAAAGAAACAGGAGAATAGCAACATATACAGCCCAATGCAAAACCTCTCCCCCTGATGCCATCATAATATGGAACAATGACGCCCATGTACTCAACAACACGTGTCCAGCGTGTGGGAATTTTGTAGCCGGTCTAAAGCAAGCAATAAGTGCACCTACAGCAGCTAAAGGATTAACCAACCACCATTTTTCGATAAACCCTATATGAATCCCTCTATTAGGCATCTTTAGGATTACTTCACCCAAATAAGGCAAGACAGAATCACTTATGGTAGCAATACCTATAGAACCTACATAACCAATGATAAGCAAAACCCAAAGATTGCATTTACCTTTTATGCATTTACCATTTATGCGTTTACATGTATGAAGTTCATACATAGACGCTGTGACAAGCGCGCTCAAAACAACATGAATTGGATGAAGTATGTAAAATATATTGTAAGAAATATTTGAAGGCATCTTCTTAAAAAATGCCATAATTATAATGCCAGTAATTGCTCCAAAAATCGTAAAAGGAGCATGGATTTTTAATTCTTTTGTAACTTGTTTAAACATCTTTAATACCTGCAATTTTTTGGAGAAATATTATTTATCCCTAAACTCTGGCCAAACGCCGTGAAGAAACCGGACCAAATGTTAATAAGTTTTCTTTACCCATTATGTTTTAACCTTATCAAAAAAATCTTTACCTTTATCTTTCACCTATTTATATTTTTTCACTCATTTCTCTATGTGATGAAAACGGTATAGCAGGCAAATCTTTTTTACTGAAAAATTTCGCTTCCTTTAATTCGTTGTTTAATGATAGCTTGTCTTTAGAGATACTAACTTCATAACCAATGACAAGGAGCGAACCATAATATCTGGTTTTTTGAATATAAATACCTATCAATCTTTTGATTTTGCCTTTTAGGCCTGTTTCTTCTTCCAATTCCCTCAAGCAAGCAGTCTCAGGGGTTTCCCCTGATTCAATAAAACCGCCAGGGAAAGCCCATTTATTTACCCCTGGTTTGAAATTCCTTTTTGCTACGAGTATCTTACCCTCTCTATTTTTCACCACGCAGACTGCTACCGGCAAAGGATTTCCATAATATATCCAACCACACTTTTGACAAACCAATCTTTTTCGACCATCTACTTGCCTCTTACACAAATGGCATTTACATAAAGGACAAAATTTAAATCCCTTCGAAGCTGACTTTGGCATTTAAATACTACTCTTTCGATTTTTCATTATCATTTATCAAATTCACTTTCTTTACTCAGTTTTTCGAGTTCTTCCAATGTTTTTTCCGCAACGAGTTTCTCTTTATTATAATGTTTTATCATCCGTTGCAAACATTTATTTTTCTCTTTAATGTCTCCAAGATACTTCGCACAAAGCTCCATGAATCTCTTTGTCATTTCCACGTTAGCCTTTATATTTTCCGGTATTTTCTCACTATCATGCCTTACAGCCTTCTGTGGACATACGCTATGACAAATACCACAATGAATACACTGATCCATCTTTATTATTGCCTTATCATCCTCCATAAAAATTGCATCTACCGGACATTTTTCTACGCATATCTTGCAACCAATGCATCCATTTTTATCAATCCATGGCATATTTAATCTCCTTATTATTTTAAATCTTTAAAATTATATTTATAAGCCAATAAAAAAACTAAATTCGCAAAATGTTGACTTATCTACTATAATTGTATTAATCCGTAATTATTAAAGGCTTATTTTTAGTTATTAAAACAGTATGTTCAAAATGAGCAGTCATGGAATTGTCTTTTGATTTAACTGTCCAGCCATCAGCGGCAACTTCTATATCGGATTTTCCCATAAATGACATGGGTTCTATTGCTATCGCCATTCCTTCTTTTAAAATCTGACCCTCTCCCCTTTTACCAAAATTAGGAACAGCTGGTTCAGTATGCATTTCTCGACCTATCCCATGGCCACAAAACTTTTTCATAACTGAAAAACCTTCTTTCTCAATACAATTTTGAACAATATATCCTAAATCTCCAGTAGTATTACCCGGCTTTGACGCTTTTATCGCTTCGTATAAAGCTTTTCTAGTTGTAAGTACCAACTTTTTCTCAGCCAAGGATATTTTTCCTACTATATAAGTTGCCGCCGTATCCGCAAACCAACCTTTATAATCTACCACAATATCTACTTTTACTAAATCGCCATTCTTGATCACCCGTTGAGAAGGAATACCATGAATAATACCTTCATTTATTGAAACACACAAAGAAGCTGGAAAACCACCATATCCTTTAGATGATAAATTAAATCCCGAATAATACCTATCAATGAACCCTTCTGCAAAAGCATTTATATCTAATCCCGTAATTCCTTCTTTGATTACCTTGCGCAACTTCACTAAAATGTTTGATGCTGCTTTTCCTGCTTTTCTCATTCCCATTTTTTTCATAATATCAAAACCAATTATATAATTTTATACAACAACTATTTCCCTAACAATATACACATCTCATATAGTATTAAAAGTCTTAACACCTTTTCCAAAGATTTTTTAACAG
Source organism: Candidatus Susulua stagnicola (assembly GCA_030765735.1). Classification (GTDB taxonomy): domain Bacteria; phylum Omnitrophota; class Gorgyraeia; order Duberdicusellales; family 4484-171; genus Susulua; species Susulua stagnicola. The sequence goes on from JAVCBZ010000088.1 coordinate 3,934, forward strand.
TAAAATTTATTTTTTACCTTTTACTTCAATACTTTTTTATTTTTTCCCAAATTCCTTTTATACTTTCGGTCAAAGCATTATTTGTATATTCGACTACAGAGAGTTTTCGCATCTGCGCTTCTGTAACTTCACGCCCATAAGGTATTACTCCTATAAATTCCGAACCGTATTTTCCTACCAACTCCTTTATCTTCTGTGTCATGTCTTTGTTTAAATCATGCTTGTTTACTACTACACCCGATTTAACTCTAAAATAATTGATCACCTGTAATATTCTTTTCAAATCATGTAAACCTGATACAGTGGGTTCAGTGACTACCAAAGCATACTCAGCTCCTGTAATGGAAGATATCACTGGGCATCCTGTTCCAGGAGCTCCATCCATTAGAAGTTTATTCCTCCCATTCTTCTCAGCAAGCAGGGCTCCTTTTTCGCGAACTAAAGTAACTAATCTACCAGAATTCTCCTGAGCTACCCCTAATTTAGCATGGCTCATCGGACCATGCCGGGTATCAGACATATACCATTCACCATTAACAGCCAATTTAGTTTTTACAGCACCATACTCACATACTAACTCACATACGCCACATCCTTCACAAGCAATCTTATCAATTACATATTTCTTTTTATTTTTTTCTTGAAATTCATTAATGGCAGAAAATCTACAGGCTTCTTTACATTTTCCGCATTGAACACACGCAGCTTCATCTATGACTGCCTCTACTCCACCGCTAAATAAACCTTGCATCCTTATTTGAGGTGATAAAACCAAATGTAAATCAGCTGCATCCACATCACAATCAGAAATTACACTGGCTTTTGCCAAAGCGGCAAAACATGCCATCAAAGAAGTTTTGCCGGTTCCTCCTTTACCACTGATAACCACCAATTCTCTAGGTTTCTTAGCTCTAGGAGCACCATATTTTTTGGCTTTTTCAGGAACTTTTTTATCAGATAATTTATCCTTTTTTACTATTTTCGGTATCTTTTTTTCTCCTTGAGCTAAAACCAATATCTCATCAGCTAAGTCTTCAAATAATTTTTTTATTTCAGGGAACCTATCTGCTGCCATTTCGCCTCGAGAATAACTCTCAGCTATTCTACGCTGATCAGGAATTTCTCCAATAATATCCAGCTGTTCTTTTAAGCAATATTCCTTCAAAGCTGTATCTTTATATTCGGCTCGATTCACCACTATCACCGGCTCTTGCCCTACTTCCCTAGCCATATCAACAGAAAGTTTCAGATCGTTTACACCAAAAGGAGTAGGATCAGTAACTAAAATGCATAAGTTGACATCCTTAACTGTTTCTACCACAGGACAGCTTGTTCCCGGAGACGAATCTAAAATATTAATTCCTTCTCCGGAACTTTTTTTTACTTCCTTTACCAACCGAGGCGACATCCCTCCTTCAGCTGTATCTAACAATGCATAATATACTTCTATATTACCACTTAAGCCCTGTTTCATAACACCAATTTTTCTTTCTTTTTCAATGATTGCATCTTTGGGACAAACGATTTTGCACCCACCGCATACATGACATAATTCTTTAAATATAAGTATTTGCTTATTAACCATTGCTATAGCATTATATTTACAAGCCTCCACACATTTACCACAAGAAATACACTTTTCTTTATCTACTTCTACAGGAGCAATCAAAACAACATCTTTTTCCTTATTAATAACGGGTTTAAGAAACAAATGTCCATTAGGCTCTTCTACATCACAATCTAAATAGCAAATTTTATTATATTTCTTAGATAATACTCTTGCTAAATTAGTAGCTATAAAAGTTTTTCCAGTTCCACCCTTACCACTAGAAATTGCAATCTCTATCTGTGTTGTCTTTTTAATCATTACCTCTCTCCTTTGGTATAAAATCAAATATTTTGTTTATAAACCAAACATTTTAAAAATCGCTTAAAATAACGTTGAATTACTAGCAATACTACAATACTCATAAAGAAAATAACACCCGCCTTTAAAGAAAACCCATTCATCACAATCCCTAAAGCCGTAGCTGAAGCCGGGGGATGTTCTATGTTTAAAGTTACCATCATAAAAATAGAAACACCCACCGCAAAAGAATAAATAAAAATAGAAGATAAAAATGTATTATGAGGAATTAATAAAAGTAGACATCCCACAATTACTCCAGCTGCATGCCCACCAATAACATTTCTGGGGTTAGCAGTGATATTCCTCGGCATAGCAAAAATAATAAAAGCAGTTGCGCCTATAGAAACAGTTATTAAAGGGTGCTCCAACTTTAAGCCTAAAAAAACCACAAAAATAACAATAGCAGCTAAAAGACTTTGAAAAACATACTGTTTCCATGACTTTTTAAATTCTTCTGCAATCTCTTTTATTGTCTTACGCATACACTAATCTTCCTTTTTGTTAACACTCAGATAGCCTAAACAGAGGCTTTTATTAATTCTACTATCCTTTGACAAGCCTTGCTTTGGTTTATTGCAAACTCTTCGTCTCCAGGTAAAATCTTCCTTATAAATTCTTCGCTAAACGGCAAATAAGCTATAGTCGTAGCCCCCTCCTTATTGTAAACTGCTATTTGTTTTGGAGATAATAAAACCGCTAAACGCTCAATATTCTTTTGCAACCCTTTATAATTAAATGCACACATCATAACTTGAAAAGCCTGAAAATGATCATCAACTTCTACACCATTTTTTTCGTATTCTTCTCTTTTATTAAAAACATGTCGAACATAATATTTAAATTGTGCTGCATTTCTTTTTAAACTATCAATAAAATCATTGATCGATTTTTGACTCTCCGCTTTAAACAAAGATCCTTCTTCCATACCAATACCCTCCTTCTAAAGTTGCTAAATATAAATCTGGTTTTTTTAGTAAATAAAAATTGTTTTATCCGGTGCCGCCAAATAATCTTCTCTTTTTGCTCTCTTGGGACCATAACGCTTGACGAATAATTTCTTTTTCTTTATCAGTTATTTTAGCAAATTGAAAATTTACTGTCTTTAAAAATCGTCCCCATTGTAAATTCTTCACACCTTTTAGATTAGCACTCTTCATATTTGTGTATTCCAAATCAGTAGCCTCAAAATCCGCTTCAGTTAAATTTGCTCCGATTAAAGAAGCCAAATTTAAATCCGCTAACCTCAAATCAGCATTCCTTAAATCTGCATTAGTTAATTTAACTCTGGATAATTTTGTATAACGCAAATCTGACATTTCCAATTGAGCATTTTCCAAATTTGCTCCCATTAACGCTGCATGTTTTAAATTCACACCATTCGCCTGCACAAACGGCAAATGCAACCCATCAGCATCTAAGTGCCTTAACTTCGATCCTTTAATACTTATCGGGTTCTCCTTAAAATCACATTTTTTAAGATATTCCTGCAATTCATCAAAACTATCATCGCCACACAAATCAAATCCTTCTTCTAATTCTATTCCTGAGAAATCTCTCTCCCCTGATAAAATCTTTTTTATAAATTCTTTTCCTTTTACAAAAATTAATTGTGTAGTCATAATTAAACCTCCTAATTTTATATTAAAGATAGGGAATATCTCCCTTAAATGTAGGCGAAACATCAAAAATTGTTCTATCTATTATTCCTTTAACTGTTAAGGTTAAATTTATAATCCAAGCTACAACAAGCAATACTGCTAAAACAATTGCGATATCTTTTATAAATATCAAATTTAATGCCTTAGCAATAATTAAAGATGCAATAACATATGCTGCAGGGGGAAATATAAACGCCCAATAACCTAAAGTTACTGGAATGCCCTGTTTTAGGAAATAAGTGAAAATAACTGCAATCGCAACGATAAGCCACCACAACCCAAACCCCCAAAGTAGCAATGATATAATCTTAACCAATGACGAAAGAATAGTTAAGTCTATTATGGATATACCAGCTTTTTGAATTACTGGTACAATTGTGTTGATAGCTATAATAGAAACTCCCACAGGTGCCACTCCTATCATAAAACTAGGAGCAACGTCCTTTCGAGGAAAATTATAAAAAAACCCGCGAAACATAAAAATCGTATAAATTATAACAGTAACCGGAATTGCAATCCCTAAAACAAAAACATTAAAAAGTAAAATCCCCCGCAAATAATCTATATTTTTCATATGCATAGCCAAAAAATTACCAGCAAATACCAAAACAAAAAGGCCAACTGGCGGAAGAAACCAAAAACCTAATGCCCTACGCGGCTCAGCATGATTACTAGTTATAACCTTGTAAGGTGTAAGAAAAATAAAAAATATTCCAACAAGACAAGCTACCCACCAAAAAACAACAGCTAAAATATAAGCTGTACTCTTCGGGATAAACGATATTGGAATATTCAATAAACCTGTCGCGCATATTGCTGCCGCAATAGAAATAGTTGAATAAAATTGGATTAAACTTGAATGTCTCCATTCCTTCGAAATACAATCTAAGCCAACAAAAAATCTAAATAGCATAAAAAAGAATACCACCGGAAATACTACCAAAGTAACCATCAAAAAGAATCCTGCTAAATTGTGTAAAGCCCCTGTAGGTTTACCTGCAAGTAGTTGAAAAATATTAGCTAAAGCTCCCGTACCCATTATAAATATAAACCAACGCGGAGAAAACCAACGCAATATATATTTAACTGTTAATTCATTCTTTAGACTTTCCTTTTTTATTTTTTCCATTTTGTTATCTCCTTTTCTAAAATTTTAATTGCATTTCCATAGAAACATAATCAGCATCATCATTCCCTGGATATATTTTTTCAATAACATCTTTACCAAAAATATGACTGTATGAAAGTACTATATTACACTGTGGATTAACTGCATAATTAACGATTAGATCTAATTCCTGAGCTAAATCATCCTCTCCATTGGTTGGCCGTGCTAAATATCCAAAAATAGAGCCTTCCTCCTGAGTTGGTCCTGAGCCCATATACCATTTATCTTTGCTTTCTGTAAGCCAAATAAAATGATAATCTGCTCTTAATGTTAATTTCTTTAAAGGCTTAGTTATTATTTGAAAAAATAAATCTTGAGTATTCATCAAATCACAAAAAGGCAAAAGCTCGTATTTTCTTGTTCCAGGTGCCATTTGAAAAAATGTTCCATGATCGTCATCTCCAGCATTATCATCACCTGAACCCATAAAGTACCCCATCCGTAGCCACGGTTTCCAAGGAAACTTAGTGAACTGATATCCAATTTCCCCATCAACCGCATAGGCCTGCTGACTTAATTCATACCAATCACCAAACTGGCCCCCACCCCAAAGTAAAACATCCAACTGACCAGGACCTAAATCATACACACCAAGTAAATGCCCCCCAATCATATGAATATCAATATTTACACCATCAGCAGATGTAGAGATACCACTGTTATCAATCCTCTGAGTTACATTTCTATCATCTTTATAATTATAATAAAAACCAGCTATTTCAACTCCCGAAAGCAATACTCCCTGTTTTGCAGTCAAAGTAGCAGTAGTAATTTTTATATCCTCAATAGTTTCGTTCATACCTTTTTCCCAACCACCTTGAGTTGGATAAAAAAATGAAGACGTAAAATTAATTTTGTCATTATCATAGCTAAATAGCCCTCCATCAAAACTTCTGCTAAAAGCCGACCAGCCAAAAGAACTAATTAACCTATCGGCCAAACGCATTTTTTTCACAGTATTAAACTTCTTTCCATCGGCTTTATTTAAAACCTCTAAACCATCACAATACTCAAATCGTCCAGCTTTTAAAGAAATACTCTGGTCAAGTATATTTTGAAACTGCAAATACGCCTGATGAACCCCAAACTTATAAGGATTCTCTTGCTTATTATGCAAATAATATAAACCTCCCATTCCTAAAGGCCCATTTGGCGAAGAAGAAACCGCATCATCAGGCAAACCAAACATATGCACGTATTGAGGTTGAACAAAAATATTCATATAC
>JAVCBZ010000073.1 GCA_030765735.1 Candidatus Susulua stagnicola
CTCACAAAGAGGGACAATCGATCCTCCCAGATTAATCTCTGAAAGATACTCCGAAACACATCTATTATCATCGAAATATGGACAGACTTTTTTAAAAACAGAATTGTCATTCATTAATTATTTCCTTACCTCAAAAGGTATTCTCTTAAGCTTTCCCAGGTTTTAAGGCCAACTTCTCCATCTGCAAACAACCCTTCTGACTTTTGAAAGTCTCTAATAGCTTTTTTGGTCTTTGGTCCTAGCTTATTATCCAGAACTCCAGGGTTAAATCCTGCACTTTTCAATGTCTTCTGTACTTGTGAGACAGTAACTTTTTTCAGCGCAAACAACTCCTCATGTAATAATTCCAACTTCTCCCAGGTTTTTTTACTTAGATAACCACTCATCTTTAAATCGTATTTTTTTTGAAATACTTTTATCGCACTTCGGGTCCGAAAACCTAACTTTCCATCAATTGAACCGGCATTATAACTCAGGTTCTTTAGCATCTCCTGAAGGTTTTCAACTTTAGGATTGAAACCGTAAACCTTGCCTAAGATCTCTTTTTCTTCAGCCATATCTTTATTTACAACCTTTAATAATAAATTGCACCCTCCACCAACCATACAATACCCCAGCAGAAAAACTACAAGAATTAACTTTTGATTCCTCATAAACTAAATTAACAACACTTACTCCTTTAATAGAAAATATAATTTTTAAGCTACTTATGCCTATAGGTAATTCTTCCTTTACCTAAATCGTAAGGCGATATCTCAACTGTAACTTTATCGCCGGGAAGCATTCGTATATAACATTTCCTCATTTTTCCACAGGAATAAGCAAGAACCGTATGGCCATTCTCCAATTCTACCCGAAACATAGTATTACCCAAGGCTTCACTAACCCTACCCTGCACTTCAATCGTTTCTTCTTTAGCCATAGTTTTTACCTTAAAAATCGATCCATTGTTCTTTAAATCAAAAATAAATAGCTGTTAACTTCTAATCGGTCAACAACCAAAAGCTCCTACCTTACAATATTAGGAATAAAAGCCGATAGCTTAAGAGGTTTTATGCTTTTGCATCTAAATATCTCTAAAATGTCAGGCAACACATCTACCGTAGCCTTGCGACTAGGAAAGAAAGATTTTTCTGAACCATCATGGAATAAAAGCACTTCCCTGGAATCGATCTTAGCATTAAAAATTTTGTGTTTAATTACCTTTTTCATACCCAACCAATCCATACTAGAAATAGACCAGCGTAAAGAATAATAACCTAATTCTCTGGGCACCTGATTCATTTTCCGGGCATGAAAATCCCAGGAAAGCCAAGTAGGCCGAAAAAGTTTGGGGATCCTTCCGGTAATTTTATGAATCATATATTCAGCCGCTTTTATTTCTTTTTCCATAAGGCTATATTTTAAAATCGGACTTACCGGATGAGTAAAAGTATGGTTACCAATATCATGTCCTTCATTAACTATCCTTTTTGCAATGTCTGGATACTGCTGAACTCTTTTCCCGACTACAAAAAAGGTAGCCTTAACATTAAAGCGCTTCAACTGATCTAATATTTTCGGTGTGAACTTTTTATCGGGCCCGTCATCAAAGGTCAAAAACACACGCTTAGCTGTCGACTTTTGATGCTTAGTTTTTCGGCGCAAAATCCTCTTCCCAGCCCACCTAACACTATATTCTTTTAATTCAATATTACTGTTCATGAAACTTTTTTCCGTATTCCATAAGATAAAGCGGGCTTTTACCCAACCATTTTTCCCAAATTTTAGCCCGCCGACAATCAAAAAGCTGAAAACCATACCTTTCAAAGAATGAGAATCTGGGCTCCTGTCTCAAAGCTTTGAATCTGATTCCTTTAGTCTTTTTTTGAATATCTTGGTATAAACTATCAAATAATTTACTGCCAATTCCTTTTCCTCGAAAACCATGCTTTATATTCTGATGAATATGAGCCGGGAATTCTTTCGAACTTAACTTTTTAAGTCTTCCTTCTCCGGAAATTCCAAATAAAAAATTATAGAGTATTAAACGTAAGATCCTTATATCCCAAATTTTCCGCCGGCATAAAGCCTTAATGAGGCTAAACGGCACAATATTTAATAGCATACGCTGGCTATAAAGAGATTCGTTCAACCCCGCCGATATATATCCAACGACCTCGCCCCTAAAATCAGCTACCCGGATATGCTCTGGCTCATAATCAGTATAATAACTCATAATCAAATCAGCTAAGAGCTTACGATCGGGAAAGAAAACTTCGCAAGGATCGCCAAAATAAGCAGTATCACAGCTAAGCTTACAAAGCGCCTCACGGTCATCAGACTGATATTTACGAATAATTATATTTTGCTCCATTATTTTTTAGCCTTTTGCTCAATGCCGCGCAAAAAGACGTTCCAGAGAGTATTAAACTTAGTAATCGGCGGCACCGAATAATTAGTAAGAGCATATTGGACTATAGCGGCTTGGATAAGCCCGAAAAAAGTTAAACCTACTGCATCTAAATTTATATCCTCACGTAAAAACCCTTCTTTTTTTGCCTCTAGAAGAATCTCTATTATTTTCGATTTATATTTTTCGATCACCCCTAAAATCTTACGGCGCAAAAAATCATCGTTGAAATGTATAGACTCAGCAGTAATACCAAAAAGCACTCCCTTCTTTTTTTCGGTGAAAACCATATGAGCTTTCATAATTTCTCGTAACCGCTCAAGGGGATTCTTATAGATCCGCACCGGCGCATCTATGGCCTCCATAAGATTATGCTCAAGATCATCTATCAAAGCCACCAGAATTGCCCGTTTGTTTTTAAAGTGCCGATAGATGGCTGGCTCAGATATTTTGTTTCTTCGGGAAAGGTTTTTAATAGTTAAGGCCTGCACACCCTCCCCAATTACTAAATCTCTGGCCGCATTTACGATCATAGCCTTTCTCTCTTGTGAACTCTTTCGCCTCATCAATAAACTCCTTGTCTTTTGGGTAGTTTTAATTTGGCAAGTTAGTTAATACTAACTAACTTCAGCATAAACTATTCTAAAACATTTAGCTATTCTGTCAAGGTGTAAATTAAAGCATTAATAGGCTTCTCTTTCCGCTTAGGGGAAAAGGCTGGCTCGGAGCGCAG
>JAVCBZ010000096.1 GCA_030765735.1 Candidatus Susulua stagnicola
CACCGTTCTTCTTAATCCCTCGCTAAAACAAATTTTCTTTTTCCATCCTAATTCTTTATTTATTTTGCTTGAATCTAAAAAATACCTAATATCATGCCCCGGCCTATCCTTAACAAATTTTATTAACTTTTCCGGCTTATTCGCTATTTTAATAATTTGTTTAACCACGTAAATATTTTTTTTCTCATCCCCGCTACCGATATTATAGATTTCACCGGCGATACCTTTTCTTATTACACTAAATATACCTTCGACACAATCTCCAACATATAACCACTCTCTGATATTAATACCCTTGCCATAAACTGGAACATTTTTATTTTCTAGAATTTTAGATACAGCTAAAGGAATTAACTTTTCCGGATACTGCCACGGCCCATAGTTGTTGGCAGGCCTTAAGATAATAGCCGGGATTTTATGAGTCCTAACATATGCTCTAATCAATAAATCTGCTGCTGCCTTAGATGCTGCATAAGGGCTATTGGGCTGTAAACCCGAATCTTCAGAAAATTTACCCTTTTTTATTTCTCCATAAACCTCATCTGTAGATATATGAATAAACTTTTTAACTTTGAATTTCTTTGAGAGATCTAAAAGAACCTGCACTCCCTTTACATTAGCCTCTATAAAAGGAGAGGCATCCTGGATGCTCCTGTCTACATGCGTCTCTGCCGCAAAATTAACTACTATTTCCGGTTTCTCCTTTTTAAAAATAGTTTTCATTTTAACCTTATCACATATATCTTCCTTATAAAAACTATATCTACCTTCTACTTCTTTTAGCCTATTTAAATCTCCGGCATAAGTTAATTTATCCACGACTATAATCATACAGCCTTTGGCCACCGCTTGTCTGACAAACTCACTGCCGATGAATCCTGCGCCGCCGGTTACTAATATATTTTTTCTCCTCAAAATTACCTCCTTGCCCCACTAAAAAACTTATTAATTACCGTAAAAATATAATCATACATTTCATTCGTAATTCCCGGGTACACCCCTATCATAAACGTATTTTGTGTTACAAACGAAGAATTATTTAAAGAAGTTCTCTCTGTGTGATTTATATTTTTATATGCAGAATGTTTTAACAAGTTCCCGCCAAAAAAATTCCTTGTTTGGATTTTATTGTTCTCAAGAACTTTTACTATATCTGACCTTTTGAATCCCGCATCTTTTTTTACGGTAATAGGATAAGAAAACCACGACGGATCACAATTCTCTTCAGCCTGAGGTAAAATAAAATAATCCTCATATTTTTTCATAAAATCATCTAATATTCTAAAGTTATCTTTTCTTTTTTGGATAAATTTATCCAATTTCTTGATTTGTTCTAAACCCATTGAAGCTTGAAGCTCTAATGGTTTTAGATTATACCCCAACCTGGTATATACATAACGGTGATCGGTAATAGTCCCATCCCCCATCCAATCACTAAATCTTTTATTACAAGCGCCGTTTTTGGATAACACATTTTTGCCAGAACAAAAACAATCTCTACCCCAATCCCGATAAGAAACAGCAATATTTTTTTCCTTAATATTATTTAAAGCAACTACACCTCCTTCACCAGTCGTTATGTGATGTGCCGCATAAAGAGAAAGGGTTGCTGCATCAGAATAAGTACCTACCAAGATATCGCCATATTTACTGCCCAAGGCATCGCAACAATCCTCAATCAAAAAGCCATTTCTTTTTTTGATAATTTCATAATATTTTTTTGTATTAAAAACCGGATTGCCCATAGAATGAGCATAGACCAAACCAATTACAGATTGATCTTCTAAGGCATCCATAACTTGCTCGTCTATTACATTGTAGGTTCCTAAGTTTATATCTACAAATACAGGCTCAAACCCAAGTTGAATAATCGGGTTAAGTGTCGTCGGAAATGACACAGCAGGAACAATTATTTTATTTCTCCCGGGTTCTTTTAAATAAATCTCCTTCATGACTTCTAAAGCAATCAAATTCGCCGATGAACCCGAATTAGTAAATACACTATACTGTTTAGATAACCTCTTAGCAATTTGTTCTTCGAATTTAACAGAATCTTCACTTAAACCAAACCAACCCTCAAGAACAGTGCCAACAATAGCTTTAATTTCTGATGAATCAAATACAGGGCCTGAATATTGGATAATTGTCTCGCCCGGTTTAAACTCTTTTTTCGCCTCGGTAATATATTGACCCACCATATTTAATATTTGTTCTTTCAAAGATGGCATTATTCGTTCTCCTTGATTAACTTCAGGCATAATTTAAGCGAATCCCGCCAATAAGATATTTTAATGCCAAAATACCTTTTTACCTTGGCAGTGCTTAAAGCACTATTCTTCGGCCTTTTAGCAGCGGTGGGACGATCTTTGGTTTCAATAGGATTTATTTTGCAATCAATATTCGTAAATTCAACAATAGCCTTGGCAAAATCATACCAACTCAAAACACCATCGTTAGAATAATGAAAAATTCGAGATTCTTCTAAACCTAGTTCAAGCTTATTCCCCCATTCCTTAATTATACCCATTATAAATGTTACTACATCTCCTGCATAAACAGGAGTGCCTAACTGGTCATAAACTATGTTTAGCTCTTCTTTTTCTTTACCCAGTTTCAATATAGTTTTAACAAAATTTTTTCCGCATTCTAAACCAACCCATCGTGAATATAGCCAGGAAAGCCTGACCACTACGGCTACATCAGCGTTACTGAGAACTTCATTTTCTCCATCACGTTTTGTCCTACCATACACAGACAAAGGGTTGGTATCATCTTCTTCACAATAAGGCTCTCCTTTTTCACCGTCAAAAACATAATTAGTTGAAATATGTATCAGCTTAGCATTTGTTTCCTTAGATATTATCGCTAAATTTCTGGGCCCAATTACATTAACTTCATACGCTAACTGAGGTTCGCTTTCAGCCTTATCAACTGCGGTATAAGCTGCCGCATTAACTATAAAGTCTATTTTATTCCTTGCAAAAAACTCTCTAATCTCATTAAGGTTAGTAATGTCCAAGACATCTTTATCATTAAAAATAAAATTATAATTCCGATATACCCCTGATATGTATTTGAATTCATTGCCTAACTGTCCTAAGGCACCAGTAACTAAAATATTCATAAGGCTTCTCCGTAAACAAAGTTGTTTTTTGATTTCTTAAAGGAAGAAAAAGCTCTATCTCTTTCTGATAAAATAACACCTTTTAAATCCAACTGCCAATCAATATTAAAGTCTTTATCATTAAAAATAATACCGACTTCGTACTCAGGATGATAAAAGTTATCGAATTTATACAAAAGGGTAGCTTTTTCACTTAAAACCAGGTAACCATGAGCAAACCCTCTTGGCACAAAAAGTTGCTTCTTATTTTGTTCGGAAAGTTCAACACTTACCCATTTACCAAAACTAGGAGAGCCCTCTCGTATATCAACGGCAACATCCAAAACTTTACCGCTTATTACTCTTACCAACTTAGCTAGAGCATAAGGCCTCAACTGATAATGCAGCCCCCTTAAAACCTTGAATGACGAATCTGTCTGGCTATCTCTTATAAAGCTTGCATTTATACCTACGGATTTGAATATTTTTTCATCGTAAGAATCAAAAAAACAACCCCTTTCGTCTCCAAATATTTCTGGTTCAAAAATAAGTAAATCCGGGATATCTGTATTTACAAACGGCATATACTACTCCTCAGCTAAATTCTCAAGATATTTACCATAATGAGTATTTTTTAAATGTTTTGCCAATCTTAAAATTTGTTCTTTATCAATATAGCCTTTACAATAAGCTACTTCTTCTATGCAGGCAACTTTTAATCCCTGCCTATGTTCTATGGCTGCTACAAAATTACCTGCTTCAAGCAAAGTTTGATGGATACCAGTATCAAGCCAGGCATACCCTCTTCCCATTAACTCGATTTTCAACTTTTTATTTTTCAAATATTCATTGATTACATCGGTTATTTCCAATTCTCCTCTCTCGGACGGCTTTAAATTCTTCGCAATTTCAACCACATTATTGTCACAAAAATAAATTCCCGGAACAACATAGTTGCTCTTGGGATTTTTCGGTTTCTCTTCAATATTTAGAATTCTTTTTTCTTCATCCAATTCTACAACAGCATACCGTTGAGGTTCTTTAACCCAATAGCCGAAAATAATGCTCCCACCCTCAGTATCTACCTTTTTAAAACTCTGCTCCAACAATTCCGTTAACCCATGTCCGTAAAAAATATTATCACCTAAAATCAGGCATACATTATCATCTTTAATGAATTCTTCGCCTATTATAAAAGCTTCGGCTATGCCTTTCGGCTCTTTTTGGATTACATAAGAAAGGTTTATCCCTATATCTTTTCCGTCTCCCAACAAATCTTTAAATCTTGGTGTATCTTTAGGAGTTGAAATTATCAGAATATCCTTTATACCAGCAAACATTAGAGTAGATAAAGGGTAATAAATAAGGGGTTTATCATAAACCGGGAGCATCTGTTTACACACCCCTTTAGTAACAGGATAGAGCCTTGTCGCATTGCCCCCTGCTAAAATTATTCCTTTCATTATTCCTCCAAGTTTTTAATTAAGCCTCTAAACTAGTCAAATCAACTCATCTTAATTTTGTAAATTTCCTCTTTATTCAAAATCTCTAAAGTCTTATACGCTAACTTCGTAAATAAAGCATTGAGGTTCCTACTGTTACTTACAATAACATCGTACCTCTTCTTTTTCTTTAATATTTTCCACATAAGACCTAAAATGCTTTTGTATTTTATAAACTTAATCCCTGAGTGTTCGTTAAAATTGTTTTTTCTAAAAATTACTTTGGAATCTTCCTTTAGATTCTTAACAAATACCCGGATAAAATTACCATTCCTAGCTAATTCTACAGCTTCACCTAAAATATTATCTAAAGATTTTTCATCTTTAATAACCAAGGCTACTCTTAACATTCGTCCCCATTTTTTTACAAATGTTTCTTTGCTCTTACAAAATATTTCTTCTTTCTTCGTGCCGATTTTCCCGGTTGAAGAATGTTCATTATGCACTACATATGAAGCCTTGGCCATACCTATTAAATAACCCGCTCTATTAGCTCTTAAAGAGTAATCTGTGTCTTCAAAAAACATAGGATAAAATTCATCTGATAATCCCCCTATTTTTTCGATTACTTGTTTTCGGATAACCATACAAAATCCTATGCAATAAGGCATCTCAATAAATTTACCCCGATTTTCTTCTTTTAATCTATCAGCAAAACTTTCTAAAAAAATATCTTTTCCAGGAGCAACTCCTAAACTATTGCTATTAGGATTTATAACTCCTAAATTTTTATATTTACCAAACACCTCAATTATCTCATTAAGCCATCCATTAGTAAAAATCAAATCGTTATTAGCCAAGCAAGTATAAGGAGCATCTGATATTTCTATACCTTGATTCATTCCCCGAACAAAACCTACATTTTCTTTATTAAAAATTACTTTAATTTTACAATTAGCAGTACTCCTTAGAGAAGATAAATACTGCCTAGTAGATTCATTACTGGCGTTATCTATAATTATTAACCTTGTAGGAACCAGAGTATTTACCAGATAGCTTTCAATGCAAACCTTTGTTGTCTCCAACTGGTTCCAAGTGAGCATTATTACATCGCATAAATATTGCATTCTTACTAAATTTATAATTGTATCTGAAAAAATAAGGAATACTATCCAATCACACTCTCAATTTATTATATTTACCACCAAATTTAAAAGCTATATGATTAAACATTGTCTGAACTCGATGATAATAGGTATACTCACCAATAACCTTTTCATAGCCTTTAGCCGCGATGACTTCTCTTTCTTTCTCATTGTTTAAATAATAATCAATTAATTCTACCATTTCCTTATCATTCTTATACGTTACTAAATGTTCTCTCTCTATAAATAATTCTTCCAACCCATTGTTTTTTATAATGTTAGTTAACAAAAAACAACCACTAGCCATAATTTCAAAAATTCTCATATTCACATCATTTACAATTGATGAATTAAACCCAACTTTCGATGAACTATAGATAGCCC
>JAVCBZ010000023.1 GCA_030765735.1 Candidatus Susulua stagnicola
CCACCACCAGTATATATTCCACCGCCGGTAATAATTAATCCTTAAGGTGAAGATATGATGCAGGAGAATTAAAGGGGAGAAGATATTTATGAATATTAACGAAAAATCGAACATAAAGCTATTTGGCATAATGAATTTAATTTTGGTTTAGGCGAATTTTAAGCCAATGATGCAAATACCTATAGACATTGACGTACAGCCTATGCATATTTACGAATCGCTGGTAAACTGGAACCATTAGGATAACAGATAACTAAAAAGCGAAAAATGAATAATAAAAGAAAAATTATACCTACTATAAAAATAACATTAATTTTTGGAATATTTTTATTATTTATAAAGCCAGCATTTGCTGAGCTTAAAGAAATTAAGCCAAAGATAATAAAAAGACGAGAAATAATCGAAAAAACTTATGAGAGAAAGAAAGAGATAGATAGTAAAGCAAAGGAGTATTTTTTAAAGGGAGATGAGTTTTTCTACAAAAATGAATATAATGAAGCAATAACTTATTTAGAAAAAGCTATTCAGATAGATCCTATGAGTGCCGACCTTTATTATGATTACGGTTCTTTCTATATAAATTTAGGTAAATATGAAAAAGCGATAACTTATCTAGAAAAATCTATCTAATTAGATCCTAATAATGTTACTGTTTATTTTGCGCTTGGCAGTGCTTATGGGGGCTTAAGAGATTATATAAGTGCTAAAAAATATTATCAAAAAGCAAGAGAACTATGTGAACAACAGGGTAATCAAGAATGCGTAGCCTCGACAAAAAAAATGGAGGTTATGATGGAAAGTAGGATAAAAGAATTAGGTCCAGACGCTATTTTTTATCTTCGTACCCCTCCAGAAAAAAGTCCTTAAAATTGAGGGAAAGAAATTTAAACTAGGACGGATACGCGGGACAGGTTCCATACAAAAAAGGTAGGATAGAAAAGGGTTTTTAGATGAATTTGAGATTTTTTGTAAAAAGACCACAATCACGCCTACGAAGTGTGATTATAGCCAAAAGTACCACCCCCGCGGTGGTACTCGGTGTTAAGAAGAACTATAATGTTTGAGGGTAGTACCAGAAAGACGACATTTGAGCACGATGCTGAGGAAAGAGTAGCCAAAGTTATTTATCCTTCCGGGCAGGAAGCAAGCCTTACTTATGATGATTTAGGCAATAGAACTTCTTTTATTGACCAAAATGAAAATACTACTAAATTTGACTATAATGTCGAGAATAGGTTAATCAGTATTACAGATGCTTCAGGAGCAACTACCAGATATGGGTATGACAACTTAGGTAGTTTATCAGTTACTTACCCTAATGGTGAAACTATTTATTACGAATATGATTCTGGAACTCGTTCGCTAAGAATAAGAAAAGGGATTAATCCGGGTCTGAATGAATCTTCTGCCGGAAATGAAAAAGGAGACCTAGGATGAATAGCTTTGTTATATTGCCGATTATGCCGGTAATGGCCGGCACAAGTTCTTTGTTTAGCACATTAACTGGTGGTCATACAGCGGGAGGATTTCTCTTGGGGGTTTTGGTCGTTTTAGGAATACTCGCCATAATACGTAATTTGGCGGTATTATGTTTTTCAGGCTTGATAATGAAGAGCGAGTTCGTCAACTTAATATTCCTTAATCTACAAGAAATTACTGACATGGAATGGAGTAAGCAACGCGGTTCTATATTTATATGCGGACAGTTCCAAGGACAATATAGGAAAAGAGAAGCAGTGTTTCAGGTTGTGGACCAACACGTATCATGCCCGGGAGCTATGGAAGCCTATTTGTTGCTTAAACCCAACATTACTCAAACTGAGAATTTGCTTGTTCCGGCAATGTTTTTTTACTTTTTTCTAAAAAGAAACTCTAAGTTTACAAAGAACACCTATACAAAACGTGGATGGTTGGTATATAAGCCTAAATTATCTTATGGTGATTCGGCATGGGATTTTTACAAAAATAAGCAACACTTAATCCAAGCCCTAGACGAATTAACTCAAGCTGCTGAGATAGTCGAGGCTAAATATTTTGAAGAGAAGAATAAATCAGGAGAAAGAACAAAATAAGGATCTATTTACAATTGCTTAATATGTAATACGAGAGCGGTTGAGATTAGATCTCAACCGGATAAAGAGGTGAGGGAGATGGAAAAGACAATGAAAGTGGAAGAGAATCAGACCAGAATGGGGCATCGTTGGGAAGTTGATATACCTTTAGATCTTGCTTCACTCAATTCTAATAGAGTTTGGGAAGCAAAGATATTGGATTTAAGTTTAAAGGGGATTAGAGTGGGGTCATTAAAAATTCCTTTAGCTGGAGAAGAAATAAAATTAACTATTAATATTCCTGGAGAATTTAGTGAAATTAATAGTTTAGGTAAAGTAGTTTGGACAAAAAGAACAGGGGTGGTTCCTTCTTGTGGTATTTCTTTTACTAAGATAAGAGATGTAGATAGAGGAAGAGTTCTTTCTTACATTGATAACAATTTTGGTGATCAATTAAGAAAGAAAATTTGGTGGCAAGATAGCGAATAAAAGTAGAAAAAAATAAAAACTGTGATAAAATAAAGGAGATGGAAAATATGGTTAGAGAAAAAAGACAATTTGAAAGATATCCTTGCACTATATTAGGTTCATACACAGGGGATGCTAGTGTAGCTGTGGGAACTAAATGCCATGACTTAGGAACAACTGGAGCAGGTTTAACTGTTTCTGAAAACTTACCTGAAGGTGCCTCATTAAATCTAGATTTGTGTACTAAAAAAGGGAACCCTTTGTCAATAAAAGGGATTGTGCGTTGGTGTAAGAAGACTCCTGATGAATGGCAAGCAGGAATAGAGTTCAATAAGCCGGTGCTTTTCCCTTTAGCAATGGTTATATAAAAGCTTCAGCTTCCCAAGCTTAGCAAAAGGGGGGTGCTCCTCACTGATTATTTATGGGTCGTTTTATCTTAAAAAGATTAGTTTTTTCCCTACCCTTACTTTTAGGAATAACTTTCCTAACATTTCTTTTTATTCAAATTGCTCCTGGAGATTTTCTAGATTCATTAAGATTAAATCCTCAAGTTTCTCAAGAATCTATCCAATTATATGAACAAAAATTTCATCTTGATAAACCACTTATGGTCCAATATTTTGTTTGGCTAAAGAATATCTTAAAGGGTGATTTTGGTTATTCTTTTTCTTTTAAAGCTAAGGTTTTTGATGTTGTTTCATCTCGCCTTTTTAATACTTTTATACTTTCATTATCGGCACTTATTTTTACCTGGATATTTGTTATTCCTCTGGGGGTAATTGCGGCTTTAAAACGAAATAAATTTATTGATCGGTTTTTATCTTTTACTTCTTATCTAGGAATATCTGCTCCTTCTTTTTTTCTAGCTTTTATACTTCTTTATTTAGCTACCTTTACTGGTTGGCTTCCTTTAGGAGGAATGCGGTCGATAAGGTTTGAGGAATTTAGTCTTCTTGGTAAGATTATTGACATTGGTAAACATTTAATTATTCCAACTTTAGTTCTCTCAATAGGAAGCATTTGTGTTTTGCAAAGAATAATGAGAGCAAACCTTCTTGAGGCTTTAGGTTCTCCTTATATCTTAGGTGCAAAAGCTAGAGGACTTCCCAAGATAAGAATACTTTATGTACATGCCTTAAAGAATGCTCTAAATCCAATGATTACTATTTTTGGTTATCAATTTTCCGCTCTTCTAAGTGGTGCTGCTTTAGTTGAAATTATTATTGGTTGGCCAGGCCTAGGAGTAGTAACCTTAGAAGCTGTACGGTCTCAAGATATATATTTAGTTATGGGTTCAGTTTTAGCTGGAGGAGTATTGCTTATTTTAGGTAATTTAGTTGCTGATATTCTCTTGGCTTACCTTGATCCGAGAATAAGGTATGAAAAAACTTAAACTATGGATATCTTAAAACAAATAATAAGCAATAAACCCGGCCGGATAGCTTTGTTTATTTTGCTTTTACTTTATTTTGCAGTAATTTTTGCTCCCCTTTTCGCTCCTTATCCTTATGATGGCGATGATGTTATGTATTCTTATGCGCCGCCAACAAAAATACATTTAGTGAACTTTGAGAAAAAACAATTTACTCCTTTTATCTATGCACAGACTTATGAGATTAATCAGTATTACCAGAGAATTTATCAGGAAGATAAAACTACAATTTACCCAATTAAGTTTCTTACTAAAGGTTTTAAATATAAATTTTTAGGATTATGGGAGACTGACCGACATTTATTTGGTGTTGGAAAAGGAAAGATATATCTCTTAGGAGCAGATTTAAAGGGCAGAGATATTTTTACCCGTATTCTTTATGGCGGAAGAATTTCACTTTCTATTGGATTAATTGGTGCGGCGATATCATTGTTTCTTGGTTTGATTATTGGAGGGTTATCTGGATACTTTGGAGGAAAGATAGACAACCTTACTATGCGTATTTGCGAAATGGTAATGATGATTCCTTCCTTTTATCTTATGTTAGCCTTGAGAGCATCATTCCCTCCTAATTTATCTTCAACTCAAGTTTATCTTTTAATTATAGTTATTCTTTCATTTATTGGTTGGGCTTCTACAGCTCGGATTATTCGCGGTATGGCGATATCTTTGCGTGAGAATGAATATGTTTATGCTGCTAAAGCTATGGGGCTTAGTCATTTTAAAATAATTATTCGTCATATTCTTCCTCATACAATTTCTTATGCCTTAGTAGCTGTAGTCTTGCGTATTCCAGCTTATATTTTAGGTGAGGCTGGATTAAGTCTTATTGGTTTGGGAATTCAGGAACCAGAAGCAAGCTGGGGAAATTTATTAAGTGCAGCTATGGGTATAGTAAATATTCGTCTTTTCCCTTGGATTCTGATCCCTGGTTTGTTTATTGTAGTTACAGTTGTTTGTTTTAATATGCTTGGCGATACTTTAAGGGATATCTTAGACCCTAAAAGAAGGATGTTATGATTTTAGAAGTAAAAGATTTAAGTGTAGCTTATAAAAGCAAAACTAAATATGTTGATGCTTTAAAGAATGTTAGTTTAGGGGTAGAAGCTGGTGAAATTTTAGGTATAGTTGGTGAATCTGGTAGCGGAAAAAGCACGCTTGCTCTTTCAATTTTAAATCTTCTTCCTTTTAGCAGTAAGAATCAAGGAGAAATTATTTTTAATAGTAAAAATATTTTCAAAGCAAAAGAGAAAGAGTTAGAAGCTTTAAGAGGAAACCAAATTGGTTTAATTTTTCAAGAACCAGCTAGTACTTTTAATCCAGTTTTAAGTATTAAATATCAGTTTAATGAAATCTTAAAAAGTAAATTAAAAATAAAAAGTAAAAAAAACAGAGAAAAAATTATATTTGATTCTTTAGAGCAGACTAGAGTCAGAGACCCTAAGAGGATTTTAAAAAGCTATCCCCATCAATTAAGTGGAGGACAATTACAAAGAGTCTCCATTGCTTTAGCCATAGCTCTTAAACCGACTGTATTGATTGCTGATGAACCAACAAGTTCTTTAGATGTAACTATTGAAAGTCAGATAATTCATTTATTTAAAGAGTTAAGAGATAAATATAAATTAACTATAATTTTTATTACTCATAATCTTGATTTAGTAAAAGTTTTGTGCAATCGAGTAGTAGTGCTTTATCAGGGTCAGGTAAGAGAGATGAAAACAAGAGAAGAATTATTTAAAAATCCTGAGGATAGTTATACTAGAAGTTTGTTAGATTCTTTTTCAGAGTTAGAAGGATAATTTAGAAGGATAAAGGTTAAAGGATGAAGGATAAAGATAACTTATTAGAAGTAAAGGATTTAAAGGTTCATTTCTTGCAGAAAGGTAAGGCTACCAAGGCTTTAGATGGGGTAGATATCTTCTTAAAAAAAGGATTAGTTACTTCTTTGGCTGGTGAAAGTGGTTGTGGCAAGACTACTTTAGCTAAAACAATTTTAGGGTTTTATAAACCTGATCAAGGAAAGATTATCTTTAATGGTAAAGATATAACTTTGCCGAAGAATCAAAAACAAGCACGAAGAGATATTCAGATTGTTTTTCAAAATCCTTTTGCTAGTCTTGATCCTCGTTATACTATATTTTATTCTTTGTATGAAGCTTTAACAGTTTTTAAAAAAGTAAATAAAGTCCAAGGGCGAGAGATTATTAAAAGAGCTTTAGCTGAAGTTGAATTAGAAGAGGATATAGTTGAGAGAATACCTCAGCAATTAAGTGGAGGACAAATTCAAAGAGTTTGCATTGCTCGTAGTCTTATTAATCGACCATCATTAGTAATACTTGATGAACCAACTTCAAGTCTAGACGTTACTACAGCTTCTAAGATAATGAAGTTGTTAATTAAATTGCAAAAAGAGTTGGAAATAAGTTTTTTATTTATTTCACACAATCTTAAATTATTAAAAAAAATATCTGATTATTGTTTTATTATGTATCGAGGCAAAGTTATGGAATATGGACCTAGAGATTTAATTTATGATAATCCGCTTCATCCCTATACTAAATTATTAAAACTAGCTTCCCAGCAGAAATTAAAATATTTGAAAGAAGAGGACATCAACCTTAGTGGTTGTCCTTTTTTATCCAGATGTTCATTTAAAAAGCTTGAATGCAGCCAGGAATGTGTGAAAAAAGAGGTTGAACCCGGTCATTTCATCTATTGTCATTTATTCAAATAATAATTAAGGTAATTATAGCTAAGTAGGGATTTGATTTGACAGTATCAGATATATTATATATAATCTTTAAGTTATGGAAGCAGAAGAAAAATTAAACAAAATTTCCGAGAAGTTTGGTTCTCCTTTTAAGGTTACTGATTTTCCTAAGTCTTTGACTATCAAAGATATCCTAGATAGTTTTGAAGTTGAAAAGGAAGTTTCAGTTGCTGGAAGGCTAATTACTAAGCGTGAGCATGGTAAATCTGGTTTTGCTCATATTAGCGACCATACTGGGAAAATGCAGTTTTATGCTCAAGCTAATACTTTAGGCGACCTTTATCAACTTTTTAAGGAAATGGATATTGGAGATATTATTGGTGTTAGTGGTAAGCTATTTACTACTCGTACTGGTGAGTCAACAATATTGATCAGTGATTTAAAACTTTTAGCTAAGGCGCTTAGGCCTTTACCTGAGAAGTGGCATGGTTTAAAAGATATAGAAGTAAGATATCGTCAACGTTATCTTGATTTAATATCTAATCCTGAAGTGAAGACAGTTTTTATGAAGCGTTCGAAGATAATTTCTTTGACTAGAGATTTTTTTGAACGGCTTAAGTATATGGAAGTTGAAACTCCAATGCTGCATCGAGTTGCTGGAGGAGCAGCTGGTAGGCCTTTTGTGACCTATCATAATGCAACTAGTAGTGATGTTTATTTACGAATCGCTCCGGAGCTTTATTTGAAACGTCTTTTAGTTGGCGGTTTAGAAAGAATATATGAGATAAATAGAAGTTTTCGTAATGAAGGAGTTTCTACCAAACATAATCCTGAGTTTACAATGTTGGAAGCTTACTGTGCTTATGAAAATTATGGATATATGATGAAAATATGTGAGGATTTATTTTCTTATTTGTCTAATGAAATAAATTCTTCATTAGTTTTAGAATTCCAAGGTAAAAAAATAGATTTTACTCCACCTTGGCCAAGAATTTCATTTGCTAAACTTTTTTATGATGAATTTGGAGTAGAGGAAAGTGATTCTCAGGATATGATGCTAGAGAAGATAAGCAAAAAATTAAACTTAGCTAAAGGTTTAAGCCGTAGTCAAATTATTAATATAACTGAGGAGCTAATTGAGAAAAATTACCCTGCAAATAAACCAGCATTTATTACTGATTTTTTTACTTGGACATCTCCTTTAGCTAAACAGAAAAAAGACAATCCTTATATAGTGGAGAGATTTGAATTATTTATTGGGGGACTTGAAGTTGCTAATGCCTACTCGGAATTAAATGATCCTATTGAACAAAGAAAACGTTTTAATAAACAATTAGAAGTAGAAGAAGAGCTACCCAAGAAGATTGATAATGATTTCTTGCTTAGCTTAGAGTACGGCATGCCTCCAGCCACTGGCTTGGGTATAGGCATGGATAGATTAGTAATGATTCTACTTAATCAACCTTCAATAAGAGATGTAATTCTTTTTCCTCTTCTTAAACCGTTATCTAATGATACCTGAACTATTTTTAGCATGGCGTTATCTTGTTCGCGGTAAAACTAGACATATTTCCTTTATTGGAATTGTTTCTTGTTTAGGTATTGGTCTGGGTGTAGCAACTTTAATCGTAGTTATCTCAGTAATGAATGGCTTTGACCGAGATTTAATGGATCGGTTAATGCGTTTTAATCAGCATTTAACTATTGAGTGCATAGATCAAGAACAATTAACTGAAGTTGAAAAAGAAATTGAAACCTGGGAGGGCATAGAGTCAGCTTCAATATCTCTTCAGACTCAAGTTTTTGCTAAATTTGATAATTTAGTTATGCCTTTAGCAGTTAAAGGAGTTGATTTTCAAGACAAGGAAGAGAAAGAAATCCTTTATAAGTATATTACCAGAGAAACTGGTCCTGAAGGCTTTTTTGTTGGTGAAGGGTTAAGAAGAAGATTCTTTATCTTAGATAAAATAGAATTTTATCCTTTGAAGAAAAAATTACGTTTGGAAGAAGCAAATGTAAGAGGATCCTTCAAGGTCGGCCTTTATGATATTGATAATAATTACCTGATTACCGACTTAGAACGAGCTAAGACCCTTTCTGCTAATTATCTTCTTTTCTTAGGTGCAAGAGTTAATGACCCCTATCAAGCTGGAGAGATAAAGAAGAAAATATTAGCTAAGTTTGACCAAGGTGTATTTATATCTACCTGGATGGAGTCTAACCAAGTTTTTTTCTCAGCTTTGCAATTAGAAAAGTTAGTAATGTTTATTATTTTAAGTTTGATAATTTTAGTGGCTGCTTTTAATATTTTTGCTACTTTAACTGTAGGGGTAGTAGAGAAGACTAAAGATATTGGAATCTTAAAATCCTTAGGCTTTACTCGCAAGAGAATAGCAAGAATATTTAGTTTGCAAGGATTGATCTTAGGTTTTATTGGCACCTTATCAGGCACAGCTTTAGGTTTAGGTTTATGTTTTGCTTTAGAAAAATTTCCTTTTATAAAGTTGCCTCAGGAGATTTATTATATTGAATATTTACCAATAGCAATAAATTTTAATGATATTTTTTTAATTACCTTAGTTGGAATAGTATTGTCATTTATTTTTAGTTTGCTTCCGGCAATTAAGGCAGCTAGGTTGCAACCTTGTGAGGCTTTACGTTATGAGTGAGTTATTTAAAGTAAATTCTTTAACTAAAGAGTATTGTAGCGGAGTAGAAACAGTCTCTGCTTTAAAAGATGTGACAGTATCTATTAATTCTGGAGACTACTTAGCTATAATTGGTCATTCTGGAGCTGGCAAAACTACCTTGCTTCATAGTTTAGGGGGTCTAGATTCTCCTACTAAGGGAACAGTGCTTTTTAAAGGGAGAAATATTTATAAATGGGGTGACAAAGAACTTTCCATTTGGAGAAATAAACATATTGGATTTGTTTTTCAGTTCTATCACTTAATAGATGAGCTAAATGTCCTTGAGAATATTACTTTAGCCCTAAATTTAAATAGACGAAAATATTCTTTAAAAACCATTGAAGACTTGTTAAAATACTTAGGTATAGAGGATAAGAAGAAAGCTTTTCCTTCTCAATTAAGCGGAGGTCAAAAACAAAGAGTAGCTTTTGCTCGAGCTTTAGTTAATGACCCTGAAGTTATTTTTTGTGATGAACCTACAGGAAATTTAGATAAAGATTCTCAAGAAAGAATAGTTTTTTTATTAGATAAGTTAAATAAAGAGAAGAATAAAACAATAGTCTTGGTTACTCATAATTTAGAATTAGCTGAATCTGCTAAGGATAAGATTTTTATTAAAGATGGCGAAGTTCAATAGGCTTTGCTAATATTATTTTCAAGATAATTAAAGGAGGTAGAATGAAGGTTTACATAAACGGAGAGTTAGTAGATAAAAAAGATGCAAAAGTTTCAGTTTTTGATCATGGGTTTTTATATGGAGATGGTGTATTTGAAGGTATACGTTCTTATAATCTCCTAATTTTTAAATTAAATGAGCATATTGATAGATTATTTGAGTCAGCTCACTCACTGATGATAAAGGTTCCTCTTACTAAAGGAGAGATGGTTCAGGCTATGATCAAAACCATTAAAGCTAATAATTTAAAGGATGCTTATATCCGAGTAATAGTTTCTAGAGGAATAGGTGATTTAGGCTTAGATCCTAGAAAATGTAGAGGTAATGAGACAATAGTTATAATTACTGACAAAATAGCTCTTTATCCAAAAGAGTTATATGACAAAGGCATGGAGATAATTACTGTTCCCACTATAAGAAATATTTGTGAGGCCTTAAATCCTCAAATTAAATCTTTAAACTATTTAAATAACATACTAGCCAAGATAGAGGCTATAAATGCTGGATGTCAGGAGGCTTTAATGCTTGACCATCTAGGTTATGTTGCTGAGTGTACTGGTGATAATATTTTTGTAGTTAAAAAAGGAGAGCTTTATACTCCACCTCAATGCATGGGAACATTAAGAGGCATTACCAGAGATTCAGTATTAGATATTGCTAAAGAGAATAAAATACCTACTCATGAACATGTACTTACCCGTCATGAACTTTTTATTAGTGATGAGTGCTTTTTAACTGGAACTGCTGCTGAAATTGTTCCAGTAGTAAAAGTTGATGGTAGGATAATTGGTAAAGGTAAACCTGGAGAGACTACTAAGGCGATAACGAAAGAATTTAAGAAACTTGTTAAAACTAAAGGAGTAAGTTACAAGCTCTAAGCAATCAGTTGAAAGTAAAGTTTGCAAAAAATTATAGCTTAAAAGCTAGAGCTTAAAACTATTAATTATGATTTGTGATATTTGTAATAAAAATAATGCTACAGTGCATCTTACTGAGATTATCAACGATAAGGTTGTTGAGTTGCATATTTGTCAGGTTTGTGCTCAAGCTAAAGCTGATCAGTTAAATAAACATCTTAATATTTCTGGTTTTCTTGGTAGTTTTTCAGATATGGCAGGAGATCTATTCTCCCAACAGCGCATAACAAAGTGTCCTTCCTGTGGATTTAGATATGAGGATTTTAAGAAAAAAGGAAGGTTAGGTTGTGGAAAGTGTTATGAAGCTTTTCGCGAGCTACTTTTACCTTTAATTAAGAAAATCCATAATGCAACCAATCATGTTGGCAAAACTCCAACAGGTTTAGAAAATAAGACTCCTCACTCCAATCAATTAAATATTATCGAACTAGATCGAAGTTTGAGTAGAGCTATTCAACTTGAGGAGTATGAAGAAGCTGCTAAATTAAGAGACCAGATAAAGGAATTAGAGAAAAAAAGTAAGTCATAAGTTGTAAATAAATCCAAAAATTACAACTTGAAATTTATAATTTAAAATTATTTTTTATGTTTGAATATCTTTTAAATAACAAGGATAGTTGGGTAAATGGTAAGGGGCCGGAGGCTGAAATAGTTTTTTCTTCGCGAATTCGTTTAGCTCGCAATATTGCTAATTTGCCTTTTCCTTCTCAAGCAAATAATGCCCAGAAAATTAAAGTTTTAGATAAAGCAAAGGAAGTTTATCCCAAAATAAATAGTTTGAAAAGTAGCAGCTTTGTAAATATGGCTGAATTAAGTAGCTTAGATAGTCAGTTTTTAGTAGAACGTCATCTAATAAGTCAGGAACATGCTGTTAATAATAAAGAAAAGGGCCTGATAATGTCTAAAGATGAGAAAATCTCAATTATGGTTAATGAAGAAGATCATTTTCGTTCTCAGGTCATACTCTCCGGTTTTGATTTAAAAAAGTGTTGGCAAATATTAGATCAGGTTGATAAGGATTTAGAAAAAAATATTTCTTTTTCTTTTTTGTCTGATTTAGGTTATTTAACTGCTTGTCCCACTAACCTTGGTACAGCCTTGAGGGCATCATGTATGTTGCATTTGCCGGCCTTAGCTTTTACTAAACGGATAAATAAGATATTGGAATTATTGACTAGGATATCGTTTACTACTCGAGGCTTGTTTGGTGAAGGAACTCAAGCTCTTGGAAATTTTTTCCAGATTTCTAATCAAGTTAGCTTAGGTCTTTCTGAGGCAGAATTAATTGATAATTTAATTGGAGTAGTCAATCAGGTTAAAGCTCAAGAGATTAATGCTCGCAATTTTCTTTTAAAAAAACATAAAATAAGCCTTGAAGACAATGTTTGGAGAGCTTTAGGTATTTTACGAAATAGTCGTTTAATCAGTAGTCGAGAAGCCTTAAGTCATCTTTCTATCTTGTGTTTAGGGCTAGATTTAGGTATAATTAAAAATACAGATTTATCTTCTAAGGAAAAAGGTCGGAATATAATAAATAATCTTTTTATTATAATTCAGCCGGCGCATTTACAAAAGATGGAATCAAAGGTATTAGAGGAGAAAGAAAGAGATTACATGAGGGCAGAAATTTTAAGGAAGAAGTTAGGAGGAAAAGATGTTTAATCGATTTACTGAAAGAGCAAGAAAAGTTTTAGTTTTATCAAAAGAAGAAGCTCGCAGATTTAACCATGATTATATTGGGACTGAGCATGTCCTTTTAGGTTTGGTTCGTGAAGGCGAAGGGGTAGCTTGTGCTGTTTTACAGAATTTAGGAGTAGATTTGGAGCGCTTAAGGATTGAAATTGAAAAGTTAGTTTCTTCAGGTAGCGTAGGGTCAGTTTTAGGGGATATTCCTTTTACTCCTCGAGCCAAAAAAGCCTTAGAACTTGCTGCTGAAGAAGCAAGAGGCTTAAGTCATAATTATATTGGAACTGAACATATTCTTTTAGGTTTGTTGCGTGAAGAGGAAGGAGTTGCTTCTCAAGTTCTTTTGTCAACTGGAGTAGATTTAAAAGGAGTAAGAAGAGAGATAGCTACTCTTTTAGGTGGCAGTGCTCATCCTCAACCTAATGAAGGAGGCAGTAGTCAACCAGCATCAAAGACTCCGGCTTTGGATTCTTTTGGTAGGGATTTAACTAAGTTAACTAAAGAAGGAAAACTTGATCCAGTGATTGGAAGAAAAGTTGAGATAGAAAGAGTTATTCAAATTTTATCTCGAAGGACTAAGAATAATCCAGTTCTCCTAGGAGAAGCTGGAGTAGGTAAGACTGCTATAGTTGAAGGATTAGCCCAAGATATAGTTAAGGGTGATGTCCCTGAGATTTTAAGAGGAAAGAGGATAGTAGTCCTAGATTTGGCTTTGATGATTGCTGGAACAAAATATCGTGGGCAATTTGAAGAACGAATAAAAGCAGTTATGGAAGAAATAAAGCGCTCTAAGGATGTTATCATTTTTATTGATGAGATGCATACTCTAGTAGGTGCGGGAGCTGCTGAAGGAGCGATTGATGCTTCTAACATTTTAAAACCAGCGTTATCTCGCGGTGAAATTCAATGTGTTGGCGCAACCACTCTTGATGAGTATCGGAAACATATCGAAAAAGATTCAGCCTTAGAGAGGAGATTTCAGCCGATATTTGTTGAAGCTAATACGGTTGAGGAGACAATAAAAATTTTAGCGGGTTTAAGAGATAGATATGAAGCTCATCATCGGGTAAAATTTTCCGATGAGTCACTTAAAGCTGCAGCTAAATTATCTGACAGGTATGTTTCGGGAAGATTTCTTCCTGATAAGGCTATAGATTTAATTGATGAAGCTGGAGCAAAATCGCGTCTTTCAGTTTTAACTGCTCCTAGTGAAATAAAAGAGCTAGAAGGAAAGTTAGCTAATATTGTTACTGAAAAGGAAACTTTAATAAAACAACAAGATTTTGAAAAAGCTGCTCGCTTAAGGGATGAGGAAAAGACCTATCGACTTAAGCTTGAAGGTTTAAGAAAAGAGTGGAGTTCAAAAAGAGATCAAATTACCCCTGAGATAGGCGAAGAAGAGATTGCTCAAGTAGTATCTCAGATTACCGGAGTGCCGATTTATCGGCTAGAAGAAAAAGAATTAGCTAAGTTAATGAAAGTAGAAGAAAGTTTGAATTCAAGAGTAATTGGACAGAGTGAAGCAATTGAAGCAATTGCTCGTTCGGTTAGAAGGGCACGAGCTGGGATAAAGGAACCGCGTCGACCAATAGGTTCATTTATGTTTTTAGGTCCTACTGGAGTAGGCAAAACTTTACTGGCTAGAGCTTTAGCAGAGTTTATGTTTGGTGATGAAAATACTTTGATTCAATTAGATATGAGTGAGTATATGGAAAAGTTTAATGTTTCACGTTTGATTGGTGCTCCTCCAGGCTATGTTGGGTATGAAGAGGGTGGCCAATTAACTGAGAGAGTAAGACGTCGGCCATATTCAGTAGTTCTTTTGGATGAGGTTGAAAAGGCACATCCTGATGTATTCAATCTATTGTTACAAATTTTAGAAGAAGGAAGGCTTACTGATAGTTATGGAAGAAGAGTTGATTTTCGTAATACAGTTCTTATAATGACTTCTAATGTTGGAGCTGAAGTTTTAAGGAAAAAAGGGTCTTTAGGTTTTAAAGCGATTAGTGAAGATACTAACCATGAGCAAATGAAGAGCTTGTTGATGGAAGAAGTTAAAAAAATCTTTAAGCCAGAGTTCTTGAACCGTTTAGATGAGATTACTGTCTTTAGATCTTTGACAAAAAAGAATTTAGAGAAGATAATAGAGCTGGAAATAAATAATCTGAACCAACGAATCAAAGAGCAAGGTTTTGAAATAGAATTAACTGCTGGATCTAAGGAATTTTTCATTGAAAAGGGTTTTGATGCGGTTTTTGGAGCTAGGCCTTTAAAGAGAGTTGTCCAAAGATTCTTAGAAGATCCTTTAGCTGAAGATATTATAAAAGGAAACTTTACTAAAAAATTAAAAGAGAGAAAAGAAGGCAAACCTATAAAGATAAAGATAACACGTAAAGGGGAGATATTAAAATTTGAATGAGAAAAGGGTTTTTTGTCTTTTCCCTTTTATTTTTTTGTTTAGTTTGTAGTAATTCTTTTGCTTCTGTTGAGGATGTAATTGTAATTGACTTGATTAAAAATCAAGTCAAGTTTGTTGATTTTCAATTTGGAAACAGCAAAGTTAATGGCGAATTAATTTTTGGGTTAGATAGAGATAAAGATAAAGATAAAGGTTCTTTGACATTAGAAGTAGTAGGAAAAAGTATTACTTTTGCAGATAAAGGTATTCCTTGGATAAGAATGAGATTGGTTGCAAATAAAGATAAGATCTCCATTCCTTATATTTATTTACCTCAATTTTCAGCTAAGGGTGAGATTGATTTAAATACAAATGAACTTAATTTTGACATTGATGGTTGTTGGAAGGAGAATTCAGACTTTTTAGATGGTGAGGTAGGAATTAAAGTTAAGGCTTGGGGAGGTATAAATAGTTTTCTTACTAGTGGCTATCTAGTAGTTGATGGTGGTAAATATAAGGGTAAGGAATTTACTCATTTGCGTATAGATTTTTTAGGAAGATTGCCAACTCTAAACATTAATGATTCCCAGCTTGTTCTTAAAAATGGTAATGTCATAGAAATTAGAGGAGTCTTGGATTTAAGAGATTTTTCAAATATATTACCGGGGGCAAAATATAGTCCTCAAAAAGTTTTTATTGATCAGTGGCAATTGTTTTCCGGAGATACTCAAAATATAGGGCTCAAGAAACAGCTTGGTGAGAAGTTTGGTATTGTTGTAGATACTGACGGAGGTAAAACAGGATCAGGACCTCAAACAGAGCTACATTATAATTTAAAGGATGATAAATTCTTGAAACTAAAAATGGAAGAAGAAGGAACTAGTTTTAGGATAGAAAACAGAAAGGATTTTTAATGGGATTAATTAGAGGGTTAGGTCAGCTATTCCACTATATAGGAAGTATTAGTTTTTTTATAAAAAACATCTTTTGGTGGATGTTTACTAAGAAGAGAAATCTCAAATCTTTAGTTAGAGAGATAATCTTTATTGGTATTGATAGTTTTCCTTTAGTCTCCTTGATTGCTTTTTTCATTGGGATGATAATTGCTTTTCAAACTGCTTATCAACTGCAACAACTTGCTTCCGAAATTCAACTCGCTTCTTTAGTAGCTCTTTCTTTAGTAAGAGAATTAGGTCCAGTAATAGGAGCTTTGATTGTTGCTGCAAGAAGTGGAGCATCAATTACTGCTGGTATTGGTTCAATGAAGATTAGCGAACAAGTAGATGCATTAGAGGCCTTAGGTGTAGATCCTATAGATTATTTAGTAGTTCCAAAATTTATTGCTTTAGTTATTTGTATGCCAATTTTAATTATTTATGCTGATTTCTTAGGCATTATTGGCGGTTATGTAATTGGGTCAACTAAATTTGCTATTCCAGCTGGTCTTTATTTTAGAATGACTTTTGATGCTTTGAGATTTAAAGACATTTTGAGTGGTCTTGCTAAGAGTGTTTGTTTTGGCAGTGTGATTGCTTTTATTTCTTGTTATGAAGGATTTAGACCATTTTCTTCTAATGATGTTTCACGTTCAGTAACTCATTCAGTAGTAAGATCTTTTATGCTTATTATTATTACTGATTGTATTTTAACAGCAATTTTTTACTTTACTTGGATATGATAAAAATACGAAAAATCTACAGAACTTTTGGCCAAAAACATGTTTTAAAAGGGGTTAGCCTTACGGTAAATAAGGGTGAGAACTATTTATTGATTGGACGTAGTGGCGCTGGTAAGACAGTATTGCTTAAGAATATTCTTGGCTTAATAAGGCCAGATTCAGGAACTATTGCTATTGATGGTACAGATATTACTCAGCTACCTAAGAAGAAGTTGGAGAAGGTTAGATTACAATTTGGTTTAGTTTTTCAAGGCAGTGCTCTTTTTGATTTTTTAACTATAGATGAAAATGTAGGTTTCTTTTTTTATCAGCATACAAAATTAAAAAAATTTATAATAAGAAAAAAAGTAACTGAAACTTTAGCTTTGGTTGGCTTAGAAGGTATAGAGGATATGTATCCTTATGAGTTAAGTGGAGGGATGAGAAAAAGAGTAGCTATAGCTAGAGCAGTTATTTATAATCCTAAGATTATAATTTATGATGAGCCGACTACTGGGATTGACCCTATTGCTGTGGATAAAATAGTAACTTTGATTGAAGACCTACATCAGCGCCTGGCTATTACTTCAGTAGTAGTAACTCATGATTTAGAAGTTGGTTTAAAACTTGCTGATCGGTTAGCGTTTTTATTAGGCGGAAGGATAATTTTTGAGGGTGATAAAAAGGATTTAGAAAAAACTAAAGATGAAAGACTAATCCAGTTTTTAAGAGGAGCTTCTGGTGGCCCGATAAGGGAAATGGAAGTTTAAAGATAAGGAGGGAATAAATGGCAATTAATTTATGGGATAGGAAAAAAAGTTTTGCTTATATAAAATTAGGTAGTTTTTTCTTAATTGCCTTTGGCTTATTTTTTATTACTCTTCTTTCAATGCGAGAAGTTAATATTTTTAAAGGTCATTATACTATAGTTATTAAATTTGATTTTTCTGAAGGCTTGCGTCCGTCTTCTCCAATTCGTTTTTGTGGTGTAGATGTTGGTGAAGTTAAAAAAGTTACAATTAAGGAAGAAAATAACAAACCTAAAGTTTATGTTCTTTCTAAAATAGATAAAGGAGTAAAAATTCCTAAAAGCTCAAGTTTTTTTATTAATAGTTTGAGTTTATTTGGTGAGAAATATTTAGAGATTAATCCACCTGAGGAAGCTAAAGCCTATATAAATGAGGGGGATGTTCTTGAGGGAATTTCACCTGTACCTCTTTTTGGCCTTTTTGCTACATTTAATCAAACAATGAGAGAAATAGAACGATTTGTAAAAGAAGGGAAGGTTAAAACTTCTTTTGAAAATATATTGGATAATGTAGAAGGTATAAGCATAGACATAAAAGGATTAATTAGTGATATGAGAAATAATCAGGGAACAATAGGTAGGTTGATTAATGATGATTCTTTGTATCAAACCACTGAAGAGTTTTTGACGGATTTAAAAGAAAATCCTTGGAAGTTATTGCATAAACCAAAGAAAAAAAATTAAGTCAGAAACCCGCAAGTAGTAAATGAGTTAATGGGTGAAAGAGCAGATGAGTGAATGGGTTAATGAGAAAATGAGTATCCCTATCTACCCATATACTCATTTACCTTTATACCCATTTACTAGTTAGCCAAAATAGTTAGTTTAATAATGTTTAATTGTTCTGAATGTGGTTATACATCAGTTAAGTGGTTAGGTAAGTGTCCTCTTTGTCAGGGTTGGGAGACTTTTGTCCAAAAAATAGAGGAGAAAAAAAGTAACAAAAAGCGCTTGGGAGAAAAGAATCCACCAAAGCTGTTTAGAGATATTGAAGGCAAAGAACTTGGTAGAATTCCTACGGGATTAAATGAGTTTGATCGAATCTTAGGCGGAGGTTTAGTTGAGGGAGAAGTAATCCTTATTGGTGGAGCTCCTGGAGTAGGCAAATCGACATTGCTCCTAGAAATTAGTTCTTCTCTTTCTTCAAGAGGCAAAACTCTTTATGTTAGTGCTGAAGAATCTCCACAGCAGATAGGTCTTCGGGCAAAGAGATTAGGAAAGAGTGAATTAGACAATATTTATATAGTTGGTGAAGATAGGATTGAAGATGTTTTTGAGCATATAAAGAAAGAAAAGTTTAAGTTTGTAGTAATAGATTCTATTCAGGTAGTTCATACTCTAGCTTGTGAAGGAAACAAAGGCAGCATTTCTCAAATTAGAGGTTGCGCTGATTATCTTACCCAGATTGCTAAATCATTAGGAGTGATTATCTTTATAGTTGGTCATGTAACCAAAGATGGAGCAATTGCTGGGCCAAAATTATTAGAACATATTGTAGATTGTGTTTTATATTTTGAAGGGGAAGTTCTTTCTAACTATCGAATTTTACGTTCAATAAAAAATAGATTTGGTTCGACTGGTGATATCGCTGTATTTGAGATGAAGTCTACTGGATTGGAAGAAGTTAAAAAGATAAGTGATATTTTTCTTCCTCATCGTGAACAGTCTTTTTCAGGTAGCTGTGTAATTTGTGCTATTGAGGGCTTAAGGCCTTTATTGATTGAACTTCAGTCTTTAGTTAGTAGATCTAACTTTGGAATAGCTCGCAGAAGAAGTCAAGGTTTTGATTTTAATCGTTTTTCTCTTTTAGTAGCTATAATTGAGAAGAGAGTAAAACTTTCTTTATCTACTGAAGATGTTTTTCTAAATGTTGCTGGTGGCCTAAAAATAAATGATCCAGCCGCAGACTTAGGAGCAGTTATGGCTATTATTTCTAGTTTTAAGGATAAAGTTACTCCGATAAGTAGTGTTTTTATTGGAGAAATTGGTTTAGCTGGGGAGTTAAGAAGAGTTAATAATATTAATTTAAGATTAAAGGAAGTAGAGAGAGCTAATTTTAAGCATTGTGTAATTCCGGCAACAAATTTAAAGGAGGTGGATAAAAAAATTAATATTGAGGTTAGGGGATTTAATGCTTTAAGCGAAGTTATTAAGGATGTGTTTAATTAAATAATTTATATAAATTATATTTTATATTTATATTTTATTATTTTTTTTAAAGGAGGTTTTCATGAGTGGTTTGTTTTTTTTAAGAATGTTGTTTATTTTTATTTTTACTGGTATAGGTTATTCTTTGGGAGGGGTTGTACCTATTTTTTCTGCTGGCCTAGGATTTATTGGTGGTGTGGTTATTGTTATTATTGAAATTTTTAGTCGACGAGCATCTTTAAAAGGGCTTTCAAGCGCAGTATTTGGAATAATCTTAGGGCTTATAATTGCTTGGATATTCGGTGCTACCTTAGATCAATTCAAATTTCCTAGTGATTTTCCGGCAAATATAATTCAAAGTATTAAGCTGATTGTTACTTTTATATTTGTGTATCTTGGATTAACTTTAGGCATTAAAGGTAAAGATGAGTTCAATTTAGTAATTCCTTATGTTAAATTTAAACGTCAAAGCCAGGGAGAAGAATCTGTTATTGTTGATACTAGTAGTATTATCGATGGAAGAATTTTAGATATTGTTAAGACTGGATTCATTGAAGCAAAATTCGTTGTTCCTAGATTTGTTCTTAATGAACTTCATGCTTTATCAGATTCTACTGACCATATGAAACGTCAAAAAGGAAAAAGAGGGATTGAAATACTTCATTCTCTAAAGAAGGAGCCTAAGATTGATGTAGAAATATATGACAAGAGTGTTGAAGGCGTAAAAAGCGTTGATGAAAAAATTATAAGATTGGCGCAGACAGCAGACGCTGAGGTATTAACTACTGATTATAATTTAAATCGTATTGCTCAGCTTCAAGGGGTAAAAGTTCTAAATATTAATGACCTTGCTAATGCCCTAAAGCCAACATTCATTGCTGGACAAAGGTTTTCCTTAAAGCTAATCAAAGAAGGCAAAGAACATAATCAGGCTGTGGGTTATTTGGAAGATGGCACTATGGTGGTAGTGGAGAATTCACGGCGTTTGGTTGGTAAGACTGTTAATATTGAGGTTACCTCAATATTGCAGAGCTCCAGCGGTAGGATTGTATTTACTAAATTAGTTGGATAAAAGGGTTTATAACAATTATTATGGCATCAAAAGTTGGTGTGATTATAGTTTCAGCCGGTAGAGGGAAGAGATTGGCTAAGGGGGATAAAGCCATCTTTAAATTAGACAATCAACCTCTTTTTTGTAAGGCTCTTAATAC
The DNA here is from genome assembly GCA_030765735.1 of Candidatus Susulua stagnicola. Taxonomy (GTDB): domain Bacteria; phylum Omnitrophota; class Gorgyraeia; order Duberdicusellales; family 4484-171; genus Susulua; species Susulua stagnicola. The sequence continues at coordinate 20,856 of JAVCBZ010000023.1, forward strand.
TTTTTCTAAGATAAAGCAAATAGCTGAAATTGTATTAGTTTTACGAAAAACTAATTTTGCTCTAGCAAAAAAGTATACTAAGGGTAAGAATGTCAAAATAGTTGAAGGCGGGGCAAAAAGAGCTGAGTCAGTATTTAAGGGCTTGTTGGCCTTGAGTGAAGATACTGGGTATGTTCTTATTCATGATGGAGCTAGACCTTTTGTAACTAAAAAGATAATTCTAAATATGATAGATGAACTAAAAAAACATTCAGCAGTAATTTGTGGACTAAAGTGCCCAGATACTTTAAAATTAGTTAAGAATGGGTTTGTAAAGGAGACTTTGGATAGAGTTGATAAATATTTGATTCAAACTCCTCAAGGTTTTAAAAAGGGAAAACTTGTTTCAGCTTACAAGAAATTAAAAACTAAAAATCTTACTGATGACTCTCAATTGTTAGAGATAATGGATGAGAAGGTTAAAATAATTCCTGGAGATTTATTAAATTTTAAGATAACCTATCCTCAAGATTTAAAATTAGCTAAAATAATTTGTGATGAAAGATTATAGTGTAGGGTTAGGGTTTGATGTTCATCGGCTAAGCAAGAAAAGCAAGGATTTAATTCTTGGTGGGGTTAAAATACCGTCTGTTTTTAGTTTAATTGCTGTATCTGATGGTGATGTGGTTTTACATGCAGTAAGTGATGCAATATGCGGAGCAAGTGGTCTAGGAGATATTGGCGATTATTTTTCACCTCAGGCTAAAGAATCAAAAGGAATAGATAGCAAGGAAATTTTAAATTTTATTCTAAAGAAAATTAACAAAAATTACAGAATTGGTAATCTCGATGTTACTATTGTTACTGATAAGCCGCGGCTTTTAATTTATAAGGAAAAAATTACTAAATCTTTAAAAAAGCTTCTTAAAATTGCTAAAGTGAATGTAAAGCTTAAGTCTAAGGAAGGTTTAAATATTTTAGGTAGTAAAAATAGTGTTAGTTGTTTTGCTTTTATTTCTTTAAAAAAGTCTATAAAAAAATAATATGTTAAAAATCTATAATTCTTTAACTAAGTCGAAAGACCTTTTTACTCCTCAAGAAGAATCTCTGGTGAAGTTTTACACTTGCGGAGTTACGGTTTACGATGATTGTCATATTGGCCATGCTAGAAGTCTTTATATCTTTGAGGTTATTAGAAGATATTTAAAATATCAGGGTTATAAGGTTCAGTTTGTAAGGAATATCACTGACATTGATGACAAGATTATAAACCGAGCTAAGGAACTAGGGATTAATTGGAAGGAGTTAGTTGATAACTATATTGATAGATACTATCAAGATTTAAAATCTTTAGGTATTAGCAAAGCTGATAAAGAGCCTCGAGCTACTGAGAATGTAGGAGAAATGGTCAAGTATATTGAGAAGTTAATTGATAAAGATTATGCTTATATAACTAGTACTGGAGTTTATTTTAGTGTAAGAAAGCTTAAAGATTACGGTAAGCTTTCCGGGCAAAGCATTGATAAGATGAAAGAAGGCATTAGGATATCCAAAGATGAAACTAAAGAAGATCCTCTAGATTTTGTTCTTTGGAAGATGGCTAAAGAAGGGGAACCTTCTTGGCCGAGTCCTTGGGGAGAGGGGAGACCAGGTTGGCATATTGAGTGCTCGGTGATGAGTCAAAAATATTTAAAGACTGATACCTTAGACATTCATGGTGGAGGAAGAGATTTAATCTTTCCTCATCATGAGAATGAATGTGCTCAGGCTGAAAGTTTAACTGGCAAGGTTTTTGCTAATTATTGGATGCATCATGGTCTTCTAACTATTAATAGTAAAAAAATGTCTAAGTCCTCGGGAAATTTTGTTACTATTGCAGATGCAATAAAAAGATATTCTGCCGATATTTTAAAGATATTTTATTTGCAAGCTCATTATTCTAGTTCAGTAGATTTTTCTGATGAAAGAATGGAAGAAGCGAAAAAAGCTTGTGAAAGAATTCAGATATTTATGAATCGGATATTTTCAATAAAGAAAATTAAAAAAAACAAAGACATTCCAGAACTATCAACTCAATTTAAAGATAAATTCATTGAAGCCATGAACGATGATTTTAATATGCCAAAAGGCTTAGCTGTTTTATTTGACATAATTAGTACTAGCAATAAGATTTTAGACACAGAAGATGAAGTTGAAGTTAAATTGGTAGGGATTAGGGATCTGGCTAGTGATATTTTAGATATTTTTGGAATTAATCCTAGATCAGGGAAGAGTGCTGTAATATCGGAAAAAGATATTGAAGGGTTAATAAAAACAAGGAATGAATATAAACAGCAGAAAAAGTATAAGGAAGCTGATGAGATAAGAAAGCAATTGGAAATTCAGGGAATAATTCTAGAAGATACAAAAGATGGCACCACTTACAGGAGTAAATTGTGAACAAAAAAAGTTTTTTTATTTCTATTGAAGGTTTAGAAGGTAGCGGAAAGAGCAGTGTTATTAAGTTTATTGAGAAATTACTGCGAAAGAAAAAAGCTTCTTTTAAAATATATCGTGAACCAGGTTCAACTAAGATTGGTGAGAAGATAAGAGAAATTCTTCTTGATAATAAGAACAAGAAACTATCAGCTCATACTGAATTGTTGCTTTACCTCGCAGCTCGTACTCAACTTATTGAAGAAAAATTAGAGAATGATTTAAAAAAGTATGATTTTATTATTTGTGATCGTTTTTTTGATTCAACTCTTGCTTATCAAGGGTTTGCTTTAGGGTTAGGTAAAATTGTTGAGAGTTCAGTTAAAAAGTTTTCATTAGGATTAACTCCTGACCTAACTTTATTTCTTGATGTATTACCAGCGTTAGGTCTATCTAGGTTAAAGACTAAAGACCGTATTGAATCAAGAGATTCAAGCTTTCATAATCGCTTGCGTCAAGGGTATTTAGGATTAGCAAAAAAATATCCGAACAGAATAAAGATAATTGATGCTACTGATACATTACCTGAAATTTATCAGCGAATCCAAAAACAATTAGAGAAATTACTTTGAGAGAAGATATTTTAAATTATTTCCAAATTTTAGAGAAGAGAAAACTTCTTGGCACATCATACCTTTTTGTTGGTGAAGACGAAAGGACAGTTATGGATGTTATCAAGTCAATTAGTTGTACCAAAGAGTTAAGTTTTTGTAATAATTGTTGGGATTGCAAAAGAATAGAGGAAGGTAATCATCCTGATCAATTTATTATTTCACCTGAGGGATTATCAATAAAGATTGAATCAATAAGAGAAGGTATAAATTTTTTCTCTCTAAAGAGTTTTCAATTGAAAAGGAAAATTTTGATTATAAAAGATGCCCAAACTCTTACTCCAGCTGCAGCTAATGCTTTTTTGAAAACTCTTGAGGAGCCACCTAAGAATTCTTTTATTGCAATTTTAACTTCTAAATTAGATGGTTTGTTGCCAACGATGATTTCGCGTTGTCGCAAGATATTTTTACCCTATAAGGAAAAAGAGGTTGATAGAAGCTTAGAAAATAGTGTTTTTGATTTTTTAAAAGGTCAAGATTTACGATTTACTGATCGCAAGAAATTTTCTTCTTTTCTTTGGGCCTTGGTTATGGTGCTAAGAGATGATCTAATTGCAAAAAGCGGGTGGGTAAATAATCAGTTGCTTCAAAGCAAGGAACGTGAGATAATCTTAAATTCGTACGATACAGAGGAAATAGATAGTATTTTAAAGGATATTTTAAAGATTTACGGGGCAGTAAAGAGCATCAATATGAATTTGGCCCTTAATTTAATTCGTTTAAAACTATAAATTATGAGAGTTGCTTTAGTAAGATTAAGAGAATCTGGTCAACCAATAGTCTATTCTGTTGCTTCTGATATAGCAGTAGGAGACTGTGTGTTGGTTGAGGCTGATCGGGGTGTTGATTATGGCGAAGTGATTGAGGTTAACGATACATATCCTTGTCCTAAGATAGAGGCTAAAGAAAAAGCTATTAAAAATATCGTTCGTAAGCTATCTCCTGAAGATTTAAAAAAGATAAAAAATAATGAGAAGGAAGCCAAAGATGCTATGCGCTTATGCTCTCGTAAAGTTCGTGAGTATAAGTTGGCTATGAAATTAGTTGATAGTGAATATTCCTTTGATAAGAAAAAGATAATATTTTATTTTACTTCTGAAGGAAGAGTGGATTTTCGAGAGTTGGTTAAAGAATTAGCTAAAATATTTAAGATTCGTATTGAAATGCGTCAGATTGGTGTTCGAGATGAAGCTCGACTTTTTGGTGGGATTGGATCTTGTGGACAGAAATTGTGTTGCATGAGATTCTTAAAGAATTTTGAACCAGTAAGTATGAAAATGGCTAAGACTCAAAAATTACCTTTGAGTTCAGGAAAGATTTCAGGGATTTGTGGTCGTCTGATGTGCTGTCTTTTTTATGAATATAAAAATTATCGTGAGTTATCTAAAGGCTTGCCTAAAGAAGGTCAGACTTTTGAGACTACTCAAGGTAAGGGTAAAGTTACTTCAATAAATGTTTTAAAAAGACTTGCTTGTGTTGAGCTAGAAGATGGTAGGATAGAGAAAGTTTTTTTTAAGGATAATGAGTAAGTTTTATCTCTCAACCCCTCTTTACTACGTAAACGCTAATCCTCATATTGGTCATGCTTATACTAATATCATAGCTGATACTATGGCTCGTTATAAGCGAGCTAAGGGCCAAGAGGTTTTTTTTCTTACTGGTACTGATGAGCATGGTGAGAAAATAAAACAAGCTGCAGCAGCTGATAATTGTGAGACTAAGGCCTTTGTTGATAAAGGGGCGAAGAGTTTTAAAAATTTATGGGATAAATTGAATATTTCTTTTGATTCCTTTATTCGCACTACTGATCAGGCTCATATTAAAGTGGTTAAAGAGGTTATAAGTGCTTTAGAGAAAAAAGGAGATATTTATAAAGATAAGTATAAAGCTTTTTATTGCCTTCCTTGTGAATCTTTTTGGACTGAGTCTCAGATAAAAGAAGTAAACGGTTGTCCGGAATGTAAAGGAGAGGTAGAAGAAATTGAAGAGGAGAATTATTTCTTTAAGTTGTCTAAATATGAGCAGTGGCTAAAAGATTACTTAAAAGCTAACCCTTCTTTTGTCATACCTAAAATACGTTACAATGAAGTATTAGGTTTTTTGAATAATAATTCTTTGGAGGATCTTTGTATATCTAGACCTAAGAAACGAGTATCCTGGGGGATAGATTTTCCTCTTGATGATAATTATGTAGTATATGTTTGGTTTGATGCTTTAATTAATTATATTAGTGGGGCTGGTTATTTTTTAAATAAAGATAATTTTAAAAAATTATGGCCGGCAGATATTCATTTTATTGGTAAGGATATTTTAAGACATCATGCTATATTTTGGCCAATAATGTTAAAGGCTTTAGATATCCAACCACCAAAGCGAGTATGTGCTCATGGTTGGTGGAAAAAGGATGAAAAAAAGATATCAAAGTCTAGAGGAAATATTGTTAATCCTCTAGAACTTCTTGAGAATTTAAGTGTATCTTTAAGTGGTAATGAAGATGCAGCTGTAAATGGATTTCGATACTTTCTTCTTAGAGAAATTCCAGTTGGGTTAGACGGAAACTTTTCTTGGGAGGCTTTAGTAGGTAGAATTAATTCTGATTTAGCTAATGATTTAGGCAATTTAGTTTTTAGAACTTTGAATATGACTGAGAAGTATTTAGAGGCCGAAGTTTCTTCTCATTGTTCCTCACCAAAAGAGTTCCAAGGTTGCTTGGACAATTTAACTAATAATTATACTATCCATATGGATAATAGTGAGTTCTCTTTAGCTTTAGAGGAGATATTTGCTTTTGTTAGGGTAATTAATAAGTATATTGAGGACACTAAACCTTGGGTTTTATGGAAGGAGAAAAAAATAAAAGAAATAGGAGAGTTTCTTTATCAGCTTTGTGAAGGAATTCGAATAATTGCTTTGTATCTTTATCCAGTTATGCCTAAGATTGCAGAGTTAATATATAGACAATTAGGGGTAGAGACTAAGTCTTTTTCTTTGACTGAGAGTTCTTGGGGTAAGGTTTTAAGTTTTTTAATAAAGAAAGAAGCACCTCTTTTTCCGCGTATAGATGTTAATTGATTCGCATTGTCATCTTAATTCACTTTCTAAAATTGCCAGAGAGGACGTAATGTCATCTTCTGGCTCTGGCTATTGTTTTATCGATTCGAGTATTGATTTAAATAGTTCTAAACTTTCTTTAGAGATTTCAAGTCAAAATGATTTTGTTTATAGTGCTTTGGGATTTCATCCTTTTTCTTTAAAAACCTTTTCTCAAGAGGTATTAAAAGAATATGAAAAACTTATTGATACTAATAAAAAGATAATAGCTATTGGAGAAATTGGATTAGATTATAAGGCTAACTTTTCTGTTGAAAATCAAGAAGATGTTTTATCGGCTTTTATAGAGTTAGCAAAGAATAGGAATTTGCCAATTATGATACATAATCGTTGGCAGGATAATAAAATTTTGGATATCTTAGATAATTTTTATTCAGATTATAGCAAGGTAGTTTTTCATTGTTTTTCATCTGGTCCAGACTTTTTAGCCAAAATTATTGAAAGAAAAGGGTTTGTATCTTTTTCCCTTAATATTTTAAGGAAAAAACAGGAAATTATCCAGTCTTTAGTTAATTGCCCAAACAACAATTTGCTTCTTGAGACTGATTCTCCTTATATGAGATTAGCTGGTAAACCTTCAATGCCTTTAGACATTGTTAAGACTTATAAAACAGCAGCTGAAATTAAAGCTATTAGTCAAGAAGAGCTAGAAAGGGAAGTTTCTTTGAATATAGGAAAGTTATTTCCTGAGATTATAAAAGGTAAACAATGAGGGCTATAGAATTTAAAAATAATCAATTATTTTATATTGATCAAACTAAGTTACCAGTAAAAGAGGTTTGGAAAGAGTGTAAGAGTTTAAATAGTGGCTATAAAGCTATAGGAGAGTTACAAGTAAGAGGGGCTCCTTTAATTGGAGTTTTTGCTGCTTATTGTATCTATATACACTTTAAAAATAAATCTTTAACTATTAATAAATTTTTAATTGAATTTAGGAGATCTCTAAGATATCTCAAATCTTGTCGTCCGACAGCAGTTAATTTAGCCTGGGCTTTAGAAAGATTAGATCAGGTTGTATTAAAAAATAAAAACAATAATAAGAGCCTCGATCAATTAAAAAGAATAATTTTAAACGAAGCTAAAGCAATTAATCAAGAGGATATTCAACTTTGTGAGAATATGGCTAAATATGGAGTTGGGTTTATGAAAAAAGGCGACAGTATTCTAACCCATTGCAATGCCGGATTCCTAGCTACTTCTGGAGATGGAACAGCTATAGCGGTTATTTATAAAGCTTATGAACGTTACAAGGATATAAGAGTTTATAGTGATGAAACAAGACCTTTATTACAAGGTTCACGGCTGAGTGCTTGGGAGTTGAGTAAAAGAGGAGTTCCCGTAACTGTTATTTGTGACAGTATGGTAGCGACTTTAATGGAACAAGGAGAAATTGATAAGATTATTGTTGGGGCCGATAGGATTGCTGCTAATGGTGATGCTGCCAATAAGATTGGTACTTACGGTCTAGCAATATTAGCTAAATATTATAAAATTCCTTTTTATATAGTAGCTCCATTTAGTACTTTTGATTTAAAGTTAAAGAATGGTAAATTAATTCCTATTGAAGAGAGAAATAAGGATGAAGTAAGAAAGTTAATTAATAAAATAAAAGTTGCTCCTAGCAGAGTAAAAGTTTATAATCCTGCTTTTGATGTAACTCCTAATAAGTTAATTACTGCTATAATCAGTGATAAGGGAGTAATCAACCCACCGTTTAGAAAGAATATAA
>JAVCBZ010000094.1 GCA_030765735.1 Candidatus Susulua stagnicola
AAGAGGAACCAAAAGAACTTGAAGAAAATGTAGAATTACCTAAAGAAGAAGAAAAGGTTGAAGAAAAAACAGAGCTTCCTTTGGAAGAAGAAAAAGCTGAAGAAAAGAAAAAAGAAGACTATTCTTTTGAAGTAATAGGAGATTCTTTAGCTACTCCTGGACAGGATTCTACTGTTGAAGAAGATCAAGATGCTTTAGATACGAAGAGTTTTGATTCTGCTGTAGAGCAACCTATTGAGCTTAAAGAAAATATAGAGCTACCTAAAGAAGAAGAAAAGGTTGAAGAGAAAGTAGAATTTTCTTTTGAAGAAGAGAAGATAGAAAAAATAAATAACTCTGATTCTATAGAAAAAGTGGCTGTTTCAAAAGAAGATGAAGAGAGCCAGGAATCCTCAGAAGAGCCATCTTATTCTCTTGATCAGGCACCTCTAAATAAAGATAAAGAGAATGTAGGTCTGTTTGAATATTTATGTTTGGTTGCTGGGTTAGGTGTGTTGGGGTTCTTAGCTTATCTTCTTTTAAAAGGTTAATCTAGTGAAATTTATACTTTTTGGTATTGTACAGGGAATAACTGAATTTTTACCAATAAGTAGTTCTGGACATTTGTTTCTTATACAAAAATTATTGAAAATAGAGGGGAATTATCTCCCTTTTTTCGTTTTTCTGCATTTAGCAACCCTTCTTGCTATCGTTGTATTCTTTTTTAAGAAAATCAAGTTATTCCTAAATATAAAACTTTTAATTAACATTTTTTTAATAACCATAATAAGTGGAGTTATGGGGTTGGGAATTAGATTTTACCTTAAAACTCTTTTTGATAGTACGTTTATGCTTGCTTTTTGCCTTTTTATTAATGCTGGTATATTACTTAGTATTCGGCCTTCTGTAGGGAAAAGAAGTCTTAATGATATGAATTTCAAAGATGTTCTTTTTCTAGGTTTTTTACAAGGATTTTCTCCTTTTCCAGGTATATCTCGCTCTGGTATTACCATTGTTGGATTACTAAGAAAAGGTTTTAAACGTAGCGAGGCTTTTATTCTTTCTTTTTTGATGGCGATTCCTCTTATTATTGGTGCTTTTCTTATTGAATTCAAGGAATTAGGTCAAGTTGATCTTTCGCTAAGAAATATGAGCTTGGGTTTCATTGCTGCTTTTGTTTTTGGATTATTAGCTTTAGGGTTAGTTAAAAAAACTTTGATTAGTAATAAATTTAAAAACTTTGCATATTATTGTTTAATATTAGCTTTGTTTATTTTAGTTATATGAAGATTAAAAGTAAATTAAGGATGGAGTAGTAGTTTCAGAGTTAGAAGGCATTATTGGCATAAATGCTTCTGAGTTTGTTGAAACTGTTAGGTGGAATCTTAGTCATAAAGTTAAAAATATTATTTGTAATTTTGAACATGTAAATTTAGTAGATTATTTGGGAGTGTCTTTGATCTCAGTTGTGTATAAGAATGTTCTAAATCATAAGGAGATTTATTAACGGTTTGTATAGATATTCAGTCTCAACCAGGGATTATAGAGGCTGATGCTAAAGTAGTTCGGTTAGTTGATAAGGAAATTCAGTCCGAAGATTATCCAGGAATGGGCCTAGAATTTTATGATATAGCTTTGGAGAAGCAAGAACAAATAGCTCAATTTATAGAAAAACATTTTACTCAGCATAATTTTTAGTGATTTCTAGATAGTCTTGACAGAAGACGATTTTTAGCTAAAATGAGTAAATTGTAATATTTTTAGATAAGATTCTTTATTAATGCTCTGATGGGTATCAAGCATTTATTTAGGATCAATTTTCCGTTTAAGACGGATTATTAAGGAGGGTGTATATGCCATACGACAATAGTTTAGATGAACAATTATTCTCTAGTCCTTGGGAAGGCGAAGGAACCAAGATTACTGTCAGCGTTTATTCTTACAATAAGGGAGCTAAAAAGTTACAGATTTCTCGTGAAAATCAGAATAATGAAGGTGAATATAGGTTTAGCAAGTTAGGGAGATTAGCCAAAGAAGAGGCTCAAGGAATCTTGCCAATGATTCAAGAAGCCTTAGGCAAGATGTAGGAACCCTCTTTAGGTGAGATTTAACAAGATGGAAGCTAATAGAAAGAGTTTTGATGGCCACAATGAGGGGGTTAAAGTTTATCGTAAAGAAAAAGAACTTAAACTTAGTCGGCTAAAAGATTATAAGGCTAATTACACTAGTGACAATTTTATAGATGATTTGGTTAAATACTTTGATCAAGAGGTTGATTTTAATTTAGATAAAATACGCAATGAGATAAAAAAACCTCAGAGGTTAAATTATTTTATTGCTATGGCTAAAGAGAAGAATACTCATCCGATAATTGAATTCTTAGAAGATCTTTTTAAAGATTTAACTGCTTAAGATTTTAATTTAAATAAAGATTAATTTAAGTGGAGAGTTTTGTTTTTACTAGATTGCTTACTGTTTTAGAGTCGGCTCTAACACCTGTTTTTGCTAAAACTTCTTTCATAACTTGACCCATATCTTTTATTGAAGAAGCAGAGATTTTATTTATTGTAGTATCAATAATTTCAATCAGTTCATTTTCTGCTAAGGGTTTGGGTAAGTATTCGCTCAAAATAATAAGTTCTTTTTCTATATCTTCTAGAAGGTCAGTGCGTTCAGCTTTGACAATACTTTCTTTAGCATCTTGAAGTTTTTTTTGAGCCTTTTTTAATACTGATAAGACTTCCGTATCCTCAAGCTTATTTTTTCTTAAACTAATAGCCTGATTTTTTATATCTGATCGGATGAGACTTAGAAAATCAATTTTTTGTCTATTTTTATCTCTAAGCGCCTGAGTGTAATCTTGGTAAATTTTATTTTCTAACATAATGCACAGATTATATCATAAATTTCATAAATATGTGATATAATCTTATAATAATAAATATTACTAAATTGAGGGAGGTAAAATGCAAGTTAAAGATATAATGTCTAAAGATCCCATAACTGTTACTGTAGGAACAAATGTACACGCTTTAGCTGAATTACTTGTTGAAAAGAACATAAGCGGTGCTCCGGTAGTTGATGATGATGGTATTTTGTTAGGTATTGTGCAGGAAGAAGGAGTAATATTCCAAGATAAAAAAGTACACTTACCTACATTTTTACATATTTCATTAGGTTTTTTAACTTTAGGAGTAAAACAATATGAAGAAGAGATAAGAAAGGTTACTGCCACTAAGGTTGATGATATCATGGAAAAGGATATCGTTGTTTTAAGTCCTGAAATGAGTGTTGAAGATGTTGCTACGATTATGATTGAAAAGGCTAGTTATTATTGTCCAGTGGTAGAAGAAGATAAGCTCATAGGAGTGATTACTAAGAAAGATATTGTTCGTTCAATTGCTAGAGATTAGAATTAAAAAGAAACTTTTTAAAAGATAGAATGATTATTTTTGTTTCAATACTTATTACCTCAGCTATAATTCTTGTTGTTTATTCTTTAAACACTGAAGATAGCAAGAAAGCTAGAAAAAAGTCTAAAGAAAAAATTAAACTTCAAGAGGCCGAAAAAAGAACTTTAAAGCTAACCGAAAAGACTCAAGATTTAAAAAAGAAAGTTTTTGAATATAAAAATAAGCTTGTTTCTTTAGAGAAGATTAAAGCTCGTAATGTTGCTATGCAGAAGGAGTTTGAAAACGTAAAGAAAAAAGAACTAGAAGTACGAGCAGAAAATAAGCAAAACAAGAAGTGGCTTGCTCATCAGCAAGAGCTTTTAAAAAAAGAAAAAGGACCAGAATGGGAATTCAAAAATAAAATTTTAGATAAGGAAAAGCAATTGGATCAAGAATTTACTAAGAATGTAAATTTCAAAAGAGAAGTTTCAGCTGCTCAAAAAGAGATAGAATCTTTAGAGAAAGATATTAAAAAGCTAGGAGAAGAGAAGATAGCTTTACAAGTTAGGATTAAGGATACTGATGAAAGAATGACCAGGGTTGTAGGTGACTTGCGATTGCAAAGAGAAGAGGTTGCACAATTAAAGAAAAAAGCTGAAGAGAGCGAGTGGGTTTCTAAAGGTGATTATAATAGCTTAGTAGAGGAAAGGGACGATATCAAACAGCATCTGGAAATTAGAGATAAAGAATTAGAATTGAAAAATAAGGAGATAGCGGAAAAAGACAAAGAAAGAATGAGGTTAGCTCATCAACTCAAGGAACAAGGTGTAGAGCCAGTCGTTGAGGTTTCCATTGAAGAAGAAAAGCTTCAAGAGCAAGCTAAAGAAGAAGATGTTCCTGCAGAAATTAAGGAAGAAGTTCCTGTGGATGAGGCAAGTAAGTCACAAGTTGAAGTTGAAGCTAAAGTTGAAGAAAATAAGGAAGAGACAAAATCAGAAAAAGAAAAGAAAGAAGAAAAGAAAGAAGAAATTAAAACAGAAGAAGCAATTCCAGAAGAAGTAAAAGAAGAAGCTCTGCCAACTGAAGTCCAGAAACCTCAAGAGGATACTGTTGTTCAAGAAAGTAAAGATAGGGTTAAAGAAAAACCTAAAAAAGAGGAATCTTTACCAGTTAGAAAGAATGATTTAGGTAAATTACGAAATATAGGGATTATGGCTCATATTGATGCTGGAAAGACTACTCTAACTGAAAGAATTCTTTTTTATACTGGTCGTTCTCATAAGATAGGCGAAGTACACGATGGCGCTGCTATGATGGATTGGATGAAGCAAGAGCAGGAGAGAGGGATCACTATTACTTCAGCTGCTACTACTTGTATTTGGAATGATCATCGAATTAGTATTATTGATACTCCAGGGCACGTAGACTTTACTGCTGAGGTTGAAAGGAGTTTACGTATTTTAGATGGAGCAATTGCAGTATTTTGTGCAGTTGGTGGAGTTGAACCTCAATCAGAAACAGTTTGGCGTCAATCTGATAAATATGAAGTGCCTAAAATTGCTTTTGTAAATAAAATGGATCGAATGGGTGCTGATTTTTTTGTAGTTTTAGAAAGCATTGAGAAAAACCTAGGTGCTAACGTCTTAGCTTTGCAACTTCCAATTGGAGCTGAAGAGAATTTTAAAGGTGTAATTGATCTGATTACTATGAAAGCTTGTATTTATGATGATGATACTTTGGGGAAAGATTTTAAGATTATAGATATTCCTCAAGAATACAAAGAAGCTTGTGATAAATATAGACATATTTTAGTAGATAAAGCTGTGGCTGAAGATGACACCCTTACTGAAGCCTATTTAAAAGATGAGAAACTAATTACTGAAGAGCAGCTAAAAAAAGCTATTCGCAAGGGAACAATAGCTCGAAAAATCGTTCCAGTGCTTTGCGGTTCAGCTTTTAAAAATAAGGGGGTTCAAAACTTACTTGATGCTGTGACTTTTTATCTTCCAGCGCCTTCAGATATTCCACCAATACAAGGTCATGATGCCAATGATTTTGAGAATAAGCTTCAGCGCAAACCTTCAGATCAAGAGCCTTTCTCAGCTTTAGCCTTTAAAATTCAAGCTGACCAACATATTGGTAAATTAGTTTATGTTAGAGTTTATTCAGGATGCTTAAAAGCTGGAACTTATATCTATAATGCTACAAAAGAGAAGAAAGAGAGAGTGGGAAGAATTGTTCAAATGCATGCTAACCAGCGTGAAAACTTAGAGGCTATTTTTACTGGAGATATTGCAGCAGTGGTTGGCTTAAGTAGCACTTTGACTGGAGATACTCTTACTGCTCCCGAAAGCCCGATTATCCTAGAATCAATTGAATTTTCCGAACCAGTGATTTCAATTAGTATCCAACCTGATAGCAGGAATGAACAGGATAAGCTTAGTAAGGGTTTAGCTAAGTTAGCCGAAGAAGATCCTACTTTTAAGGCTCACATAGATGAAGAGACTTCAGAAACTATTCTTTCAGGGATGGGTGAGTTGCATTTAGAGATAATTGTCGATAGGTTAAAAGAAGAATTTAAGATTAATTCTACTGTAGGACAACCAAAAGTAGCTTACAAAGAGGCAATACTTGGTAGTATAACTGAGGAATATAAGCATGTAAAGCAAAGTGGAGGTCGGGGACAATATGGTCATGTGGTAATTGAACTTTCACCAAATACTGCTGGTAGTGGATTTAAATTTGAGAATGCTATTACTGGGGGTGCTATTCCAAGAAATTACATTCCAGCTGTTGAAAAAGGTATTGTTGAAGCTATGCAGCAAGGTGTTTATGCTGGCTATCCAGTAGTAGATGTTAAGGTAAAATTAGTTGATGGTTCTTATCATGATGTTGATTCTTCAGAGCTAGCTTTTAAATTAACAGCTAGAACTTGTTTTAAAAATGGGTTTATGAAGTGTGAACCAGTATTGCTTGAGCCTTGTATGGAGTTAGAAATATCTACTCCTGAGGAGTATGCTAGTAATCTTGTTGGTTATGTTTGTTCCAAGCGAGGGAAAATTCTTGGTATGGAGGCAAAAGGAGTTCAAAAGATAATTATGGCTGAAGCTCCATTATCAGAAATGTTTGGCTATGCTACGAATATGCGTTCTTTAAGTAGTGGTAGGGCTAATTGTTCTATGTGCTTTAAGAAATATACTCAAGTTCCTAAAGAAATAGCTAAGAAGATAATTGAAGAAAAAGAAGAAGCTCGGAAAAAGAAGAACTAAAGATTGATTTTTGTATTATTTTTTTCCTCCTGTGATATAATCAAAAAGGATGAAGTTTACCTCAACCTTTTTGATCCTGAGGAATGAAATGACGAAGGATCTCAACCAATCATGGATAAAATCAAAAAGATTTTAATTGTATCCTCAGATGACAAACTCAAAGATATTCTTGATTTTTGTTTTGATGGTTGGGGGTATGAGGTTTTTTTAAAACACCCTTCACCGGATTCTAGTATTGAAGAAATTAAGAAAGTTTCTCCAGATGTTATTGTTATTGATGTTCAAACAGCTAGCAAAGAACAGCTTAATATTTGTAGAGTTTTAAAGAAAGATTTTTCTACTGCCTTTATTCCAGTTATAACCTTAATTAATAAACGTCACCTACGAGAGGAGCTTCTTAATCTTGAACAAGGGGTAGATGATTACCTTATTAAGCCTCCAGATCCTTTAGATTTACGAATAAGAATTGAGATGTCAATAAGAAGATCAAAACATAGTATTCATGCTAGTCCTTTAACTGGTCTTCCCGGAGGAAAGCTTCTTGAGGATACACTTACAGAAAGGTTAAAATCAGGGACACCATTTTCATTTGCTTATGTGGATATTGATAGTTTTAAGTCTTTTAATGATGTTTACGGGTATCGGAAGGGGGACAAGGTAATCTTGCAAACTGCTTATTTATTGTTTATGACTATAAAAGATTTTGGTAATAGTAGTGATTTTATTAGTCATATTGGTGGTGATGATTTTGCATTTATCACTACTCCTGGTAGATATGAGAATGTTTGTAAAAACTTTATTAACTTATTTGATAGCCTTATTCCCTTTCATTATTCATTTAGCGATCGCTCTAAGGGATTTGTTATGGCTAGGGATCGAGCTAGAAAAATGACTAAGACACCTTTAATGAGTGTATCTATTGCTGTATTTAATAAAGATAATTCTTCTAAAGTAAAAAGTGTTATTGAAATTAATGAGAGGATTGTTGAGATAAAAAAATTTCTAAAAACAATTCCTGAAAGTATATTTATGGCAGAGCGAAGAGATTCAATAACTTTTGCTAACAAAATTCCTCAAATTGGTAAAAAAGTTCCAACTTATCCTTACCAACCTTTAGGTCAGATATTGCTTGATAAACAGATAATTTCTTATGAGCAATTAGATCAGGCCTTGAATATACATTGGAAAAAGGGAATAGTTTTAGGTACAGTTCTTAAAGAATTAGGTTTTGCTGGAGATAACCAGATAAAAGAGGCTTTGAGTGTTCAGCGAGTTAATTTTTCAAATTCAGCCCCAAAGAATTAAAAATGGAGAAAAGTATGTTTAATGAAATTGCAGAGTTAAGTTTTTTAAATAATCGAGTTTTAGATTATCTAATTTGTGTGGGTATATTTTTAGTTAGTGTCATTGTGATTAAAATTTTCGAATTAATTATTTTAAAGAAAATAAAGAAATGGGCTAAGAAGTCAGTAACTACTTTAGACGATTTTGTAGTTAGCGTTTTTGAAAAAGTAGTTGCCCCCTTTCTTTATTTTGGGGCGCTATATTTAAGTGTACAGATTTTAGCTTTAGGGACAGTAGTTACTAAAATAATTAATATTGTTGGCATAGCTGTTTTAACTATTGTTATTGTTCGCATAGCTTCAGCATTGATTGCCTATGGTTTTGAAATTTATTCGCGCAAAGCTAAGCAGGGATCAGCTAGCGATAATAGTCTTAAAGGCATACTCAAAGTCATTAGGTTTGTTCTTTGGGCAGGAGCAGTTATATTTTTCTTAGACAATTTAGGATTTAAGATATCAGCAGTAATTGCTGGATTAGGTATTGGTGGAGTGGCTATTGCTTTAGCTGCACAGGCAGTTTTACAAGATTTATTTAGTTATTTTTCAATACTTTTTGACCGTCCTTTTGAAATTGGCGATTTTATTATTGTTGGCGATCTTTTAGGTACAATAGAACATATTGGAATTAAAACTACTCGTATTCGTAGTTTAGGTGGTGAACAATTAGTTTTTTCTAATTCAGACTTAACTAACTCTCGAGTACGTAATTATAAACGAATGCAGAAGAGACGAGTAGTTTTTAAGTTAGGTGTAGTTTATGATACTCCACTTAAAAGTTTAAAGGAAATACCTCAAGTTATTGAAGAAGTTATCAAGAGCATTAAAAATACAATATTTGATCGGGCTCATTTTTCTTCTTATGGTGATTTTAATCTTGTTTTTGAAGTTGTCTACTATGTTTTAAGTAGTGATTATAATAAATATATGGACATACAACAAGAGATAAATTTTTTGATTAAGGAAGAATTCGAGAAGAGGAAAATCGAGTTTGCTTTCCCTACTCAGACTATACATTTGGAGAAGTAGATTCCAGAATCTTACCTTTTTAAATAAAAAATGAATATTTATTTAATAATTATTTTAACTATTATTATTGGTAATTATATCTTAGATTTAATTATTGAGCTATTTAATCTAAGGTCTATAAAGAAAGAATTGCCAGAAGAATTTGTTGGTTTTTATGATGCTAACAAGTATGAGAAGTCTCAAGAGTATTTGAAAGACAATACTAAGTTTAAATTAATTCAAGGTTTGTTTACGGTTGGGGTGATATTATTTCTTATTTTAAGTGGGGGCTTTAATTTTGTTGATCAATTAGCTAGAAGCTTTAACTTAAATCTTATTTTTACTGGTCTTATTTTTACTGGAATTTTATTCTTTTTTTTCCAAATTATTGAGATACCGTTTTCTATATATCATACTTTTGTTATTGAAGAAAAATATGGTTTTAATCGTACCAAACCTAAGACTTTTTTCTTAGACCTCATAAAGGGTTGGGTATTATCAATCATTATTGGTGGTTTACTTTTTTCTTTAGTTCTTTGGTTTTTCATAACTAGTGGAGAGTTAGCCTGGATTTTTTGTTGGCTAGGAGTAAGTATATTTGAGTTATTTTTAATTTTTATCGCTCCAATAGTTATTATGCCTCTATTTAATAAGTTTATACCCTTAGAAGACGGGGAGTTAAAACAAACTATTGAAACTTATGCAAAAAGCCAAAATTTTAAGTTAAAGGGCTTATTCAAGATGGACGGTTCTCGACGTTCTTCTAAATCGAATGCTTTTTTTACTGGTTTTGGTAGGTATCGACGTATTGTTTTGTTCGATACATTAATTAAAAATCATAGCATTAAAGAATTAGTTTCAATATTAGCTCATGAAATGGGGCATTACAAGAAGAAGCATATTTTAAAGACAATTATTATCTCGATTCTTGCTAACGGTTTAATGTTTTTCATTCTTTCTCTTTTTATTAACAATCAGGGGTTGTTTGATGCCTTTAGAATGGACAATCTTTCAATTTATGCTAGTCTTTTGTTTTTTACTTTCCTCTATGCACCAATCAATATAATTCTTTCTTTAGCTGGAAATATTCTTTCACGTAAACATGAGTATGAAGCTGATAATTATGCAATTACTACCTATAAAAACCCTCAAGCTTTTATTTTAGCTTTAAAGAAGTTAAGTGTAGACAATCTTTCTAATTTAACACCTCATCCTTTGAAAGTATTCATGGCTTATAGCCATCCCCCTGTTTTAGAACGGATTAAGGCTCTAAGAGGACATAACCGATAATTGCTAATTAAAGGAGTTTTAAAACTGAATTATAAATTATCAATTATAACTTATCGATTATGAAATACATTTTACATATAGATATGGATGCTTTTTTTGCAGCCATAGAACAACGCGATAACCCTGATTTTCTAGGTAAGCCAGTTATAATTGGAGCTGATCCTAAAGGCGGAAAAGGGAGAGGGGTTGTTTCAACTTGTTCTTATGAAGCTCGAAAATTTGGTGTTCATTCTGGACAACCAATATCTATTGCTTATAAAATGTGCCCTAAGGGTATATTTTTGTCAGTAGATTCCCAAAAATATAGTCAAGTATCTAATGAAATTTATGAAATTTTTTGTGAATTTACGCCTAAGGTAGAGATGACAAGCGTTGATGAAGCTTTTCTGGATATAACTGGGAGTTGCCATCTTTTCGGAGGTCCCTTAGAAACCTGCAAGAGATTAAAGCTTAGAATAAAGGAAAAAATTAATCTAATTGCTTCAGTCGGATTAGCATCTACTAAGATGGTTGCTAAAATTGCTTCAGACATTGATAAACCTGATGGTTTAGTTGAGGTAAGCCAAGATAAAACGTTTGATTTTCTTTGGCCTTTAGATATTGGTAAAATTTCAGGGTTGGGAAAAAAGAGTAAAGTTGTTTTTAACAATTTAGGGATTAAGACTATTGGTGATTTAGCTAAGAAGAGTTTAGAAGAAGTAGAGCAAATATTAGGTAAAAATGGGGGATACTTTTGGGCTTTAGCTAATGGCATAGATGATAGAGATGTGGAAACTGGACAAGAGGCAAAATCAATAAGTAATGAACATACCTTTGATCAGGATGTTGGGGATGCAAGAATAATTGATGTTGCTTTGATTAGCCTTTGTGAAAAGGTATCTGGTCGTCTGCGTCGAGAAGGTTTTAAGGGTAAAACCATTACCTTAAAAATAAGGTTAGAAGGATTTTTGACTTTTAGTCGAGCCAAAACTTTGAACAAGCCAACTAATTTTATGGATACAATCTATAAAACCATAAAAGAACTTTTAAATAATTTTGATTGTAAAGGGAAAAAGGTGAGATTAATTGGAGTTAAGGTTTCAAACTTTGTTTTTGGAGAAGTTCAGACTACTCTTTTTGAGCGTGAGGATGAAGAAAAACAGGAAAGAATGCATATGGCTATTGATATGATAAAGGATAAATTTGGTGGGGAAGCAATTTTTCGAGCTGGCAATGATTTAGCTCTTAAGCAAAGAGATGAAAAGCCTTGACTAGCCTAAATTGTCTATATAAAATAATTTGTTAAAGAACTTTTAGGAGAGGATTAGAAAAGTTAATATGTCTGCGACAAAAAAAAGAATTCTTTTAGTTGATGATGATTGTAAGCTTTCTGATATGTTTAGTAGGAGCTTGCATTCTCGTGATTATATCGTAAGTGTGGCTAATACTGGGAAAGAAGCTTTAGAAAAAGCAAAAGAAATACCTGACCTTATTCTTTTGGATTTAGAGTTGCCCGATATAAGTGGTTATAACGTTTGTTGTCAGTTACGTGAACACAAAACAACTAGGAAAATTCCTATTATCATGATTACAGGCAAAATTTTCTGTCAAGATAAAATTGAAGGTTTGTATATTGGCGCTGATGACTATATTACTAAGCCTTTTGCGGTTGAAGAATTGTTTGCTCGAGTAGAAGCAGTTTTGCAGCGTAGCCAGCCTTTTGAAGAGAGAGTAAAAGACAAAGATCAAGAAAATAAAGAAATCAAGGATATTATTGATGGTGAGTTGATTATGCCATATTTTCAATCTATATTTTTTTTAAAACCTCGATCATTTTTAGGCAGGGAATTCTTAAGTCGACCACCAGCTCAAGGGTATTCTGGGAATACTGAAAGTTTGTTTGATTCAGCTTTTCATTTAAATATGCTTTTTGATTTAGAGAAAATGTGTCATAGAAAAGCTTTAGTTAGTTTGGGGGATAAGACTATAGACAGTTTAACCTTTTTTAATGTTAGTCCTTATCTTCTTCAGGATAAAAAGTTTGAAGAATTTAGTTCATTATATGAAAATTATACTCAAGCTGAAAATATTGTTTTGGAACTGACTGAGCGTATAGCAATTAGTAATTTTTCTAGCTTTTTAAAGACTTTAAAATTTTTTAAAGAAAAGGGATTTAAAATTTCTATTGATGATATTGGTAGCGGATATGCTGCATTGGATTTAATAGTTGAAATTAAGCCGGATTTTATAAAAATTGATAAACATCTTATCCAAGATGTCCAAGATAATAAGGTTAAGCAAAATCTTCTTAAGGCGATAATTAGTTTTTGTGGAAAGAGTGAAATTACTTCTATTGCTGAAGGAATTGAGAAGGAAGAGGAATTAGAAGCTTTAACAGATTATGGTGTTGATGCTGGGCAAGGCTATCTTTTAGCAAGACCTAGTCAGGATGTTTAATGATTTTGTTTTTTATTGTGTAAAGTACTAATTTTGATAAAATAAAAGTTATAAAGGGCATCTTAAGAGAGATTTAGAAATGATAAAGATTAATAAACAATTGGGGTGGAATAAATATGGCTAGAAAATTAAATATTAATTTGTTAGTAGAAAAAGGAATAATTACTAAAGAGCAGCTTAGCAAAGCCAACGAAGAAGTTAATAGGAATGGTTTGTCTATAGAGAAATCTTTAGAAAAGTTAGGTTTTATTTCTGAGATCGATATAGTTAGAGCCGTAGCTGAATCTTTAGGTACTCCTTTTATGGATTTGGATGATTATTTAATTGATCCTGAAGTTATCAAATTAGTTCCTGAAAGTTTAGCCAAGAAACATAAAGCTGTACCATTATTTAAAATAGGCAATACTTTAACTGTAGCTATGGTAGACCCACAAGACATTAATGTGATTGATGATATTAGAAAGAGTAGTGGGGTTGAGGCTGTTGATCCAGTTCTTTCTACTCTTGATATGATACAGAAAGTTATTGATCAATATTATGGTGCCTTAGGAAATGTTGACAACATAGTTAAAGGGTTATCGAAAGAAATAATTGAAAAGAAGAGTAAAGAATCTGCAGGATTAGCTGAGATTGCCATTGATGCTCCGGTAATCAAATTAGTTAATTTAATTATTATGCAAGCAGTTAAAGATGGGGCAAGTGATATTCACATTGAACCTGATCAAGACAAAGTTCTTATTCGTTATCGTATTGATGGAATTTTGCATGGGGTTCAGGAACTGCCTAAACATTTGCAAAGTGCGATAGCTTCACGGATTAAGGTAGTCTCTGATATGGACATTGCTGAGGCTCGTAAGCCTCAAGATGGTAGAATGCAACTTAAGGTAGAAAATAAAAGTTTAGATTTAAGGGTTTCTTCTTTTCCTACTATTTATGGCGAAAATATTGTAATTAGAATTCTTGATAAGGCTTCAGTACTTTTAGGATTGGCGGAATTAGGGCTTTCTGCTGAAGTTACCGAGCATTTTAGTAAGATAATTAGGCGTCCTAATGGGATAATTCTTGTAACTGGCCCTACTGGTTCAGGGAAAACTACTACTCTTTATTCAGCATTATCAACTATAAATTCTATGGAAAAAAATATAATTACTATTGAAGATCCGGTTGAGTATGAGTTACCTTTGATTCGTCAGACTCAGGTTAATCCTAAGGCTGGTTTAACTTTTGCTAACGGGTTGAGGAATATTTTACGCCAAGACCCTGATGTTATAATGGTTGGTGAAATTCGAGATAAAGAAACTGCTGAGGTTGCGATTCAAGCCTCGCTAACAGGACATTTAGTTTTTTCGACTCTTCATACTAGTGATGCTTCTAGTGTTTTGACTCGTTTGTTGGATATGGGGATTGAACCATTTTTAGTTTCAGGGTCAATTGTTGCCATTCTAGCTCAACGTCTAGTAAGAGTGATTTGTCCTAAGTGTAAAGAAGAGCATATACCTTCAGATGAAGTGCGTGAAGAGTTAAAATTAAGTGAAGAATCAAAGTTTTATCAAGGTAAAGGATGTCGTAGCTGTAAGAATACAGGATTTTCTGGAAGAATAGGGATTTATGAATTATTGGTAGTAAATGATGAAATTAGAAATATGATTGCAGTTAAAACATCAGCAAAAGAGATTAAGAAGAAAGCAATTGAATTAGGCATGTGTGTTTTGCATGATGATGGTATGGAAAAAGCTCGCAAGGGGATAACTACTCTTGCTGAAGTTTTGAGAGTAACTGAGGAAAGTTAAATAAGCAGGTTGATAATGATTAATTTTAAATATAAGGCTAGAGATAAGTTTGCAAAGTTAGTAACCGGAGTAATTTCAGCTAAAACTAAAGAAGATGTTGCTAAAAAACTTAAAGAAATGGGGTATGCTCCAGTTTCTATAGTTAAAGTAGCTGAGGCGAAGACTCGAAACATTTTAAAAGGAGGCAGGCGGGTAAAACTTGAAGAGTTGAATGCTTTTACGCGTCAACTTTATTCTTTACAAAAAGCCGGAGTGCCCTTGCTTGCTAGTCTTGATGCAATTACTATTCAAACTAAAAATCGATACTTTAAAGTGGTTATTGAAGAAAGCTCCCTTGGTATTAAAGGAGGCTTAAGTTTTTCTCAAAGTTTAGAAAAATATAAGGCTGTTTTTGGCGATATTTATATTGGGATGATAAAATCGGCTGAAGCTATTGGTAGGATGGTAGAA
>JAVCBZ010000002.1 GCA_030765735.1 Candidatus Susulua stagnicola
GTAGTTATTTTTGCCGAATTAATTCCTAAAAATATTGGTCGTTTTCTTAAGGAAGACTTTAGTTGTCGAGCTGTAGGCTTGATTAGTTTTTTTGAGAAATTATTCTTTCCAGTCGTGAAAAGCAGTGAATTCATTAGCAAATTACTGGTAAGGACTTTTGCTAAAAAAGCTCGGCAACGATCATTTTTTGTCACTAAAGAAGAGATAAAATCATTAGTTGGGGAAATTGAAAAACAAGGTGGTATTGATAAGGGTGAGAAGGAAGCGATTGAAGAGGTTTTTGAATTTAGAAGTGATAGGATTAAAGATGTTTGCGTTAAGGATAAAAAAATAGTTGCTTTTGATTACACTGATTCTTACAGTACCATTCTTAATTTAGTAAAGAAATTTCGTTTTACTCGTTATCCAGTATTTTCCGCCGAAGGCGGATCCGCCTCTGGAGGAAGGAATCGAGATATCGTTGGCTATATCAATATCTATGATTTATTTTATCAGGGTGGAGTAAGTTGGCAGCAATTTATACGACCAATAGCTAAGGTTGATTTTAATTTAAATCTTCACCAAATTTTTACAAGACTAAAATCTAAAAAAGAAAGTATTGCTTTAGTTTTGAAGGGAAAAAAGATTTATGGAATAATTACTCTTCAAGATATTATCCGGGCAATCATCACATCAATTATTAAGGATTAAACTATTAGCGCTTTTAATTCTTGAGCATTGATACAAGTAATGCCTAATTTTTGGGCCCATTTCACTAATCCTAAGTCAGACGTAGCCAAATAAGCATTAAGTTCGTTAGCTAAAAGAACTAAATCAAAGTCTTCTTTGCTATCAATAATTCCTTCACGTAGAGCTATTCGATATTCTTGACGGAGAGTTTTTACTAATTCTTCATTCCTTTCATCTTTGGCTGGTATAGGAGCATTCAAACCTTTGCGGGTATATTTTTCAGCAATTCTCAAGCCTTTATTAATTCTTAACCGCATTTCCTCAATGAACTCATATACTAACATAGCTGGAACTGGAGTTTGATAAGAAGAAGGGGGTTTTTTATTGATTAGAATAGCTTTATTTGGTTCAGGTAATTTATCCAAAAATTTTGATAATTCTTCATATATTGAGGGAGGGATATAACAATTAATCTGTTTTTTGCCGTTTATCTGATCTAGAAAATTAGAGAAAGCTTTTGTAGGGGTATTCCCAAAATAAGTACGAGAATCAGGGTTAACAAAAATACTAGTATCTAAAATGATATTTACTGTCTTTTTCATTTGTTTAGTATTCTAAACCTTAAATCAAATTAAGGCAATAGAAAAGAAACTTTCCCGAATTTTGAAGTTCGAAAGAACTACAAAAAAAGCTTGATTTTAAGTCTCTATATTGTTAAACTTAATGTAACGAAATATTAAAAATAAATGGGAGGTTTCAATGAAGAAAGTATATGTTATTGTTATTGCTACTGCTTTTATTTTAAGTCTTACTGGGTGTGATTTATTGCCTACTTTTAAGAAAAGCCCAAAACCAAAAGCTTCTAATAAAATTGAACCAGTTGGACCTATTCTTGCTCAGATAAATGACTGGACTTTGACAATTAGCGAGTTTGATAAACAGATAGAGGTTCTTACTAAAATGAATGGCGGAGATGCAAATGTTCCAGTACAAATGATGGGTATTTTAGCTAGTACATTTATCCCTGCCTACATAGAAAAAGTTGATTTAAGTTCTTCTGCAGGTAAGGAGATGTATTTAGAGTTTCAGATGGATATGGAACTATTAGCTCAAGAGGCTGAGGCTAAGGGGTTGAATAAAGATCCAGAAGTCATAAGAGGTATAAGAAGAAATACAATAGAGATCTTAGACTTAGCTTTGCTTAACAAGACTCTTAGAGATATCAAAGTTACTTCTAAAGAGGTAGAAGATGTCTACAATGATGAGTATAAAATAAGTTTAGAAAATACAGAGCAAAGAAAAATTAGAGAAATTGTAGTAAGTTCAAAACCTAAAGCTAATGATATTTTAGTTCAACTTCTTACTGGAGGTAAATTTTCAGAGTTAGCTTCTCAGCATTCTATAGCTGAGACAGCAGGTAAGGGGGGAGATTTAGGTTATTTAACTCCTCGGCCTGATGCAAAGTTTAATAAATTTTGGGAAACAGCTTACACTTTAGATAAGGGTGCTAATTCTAGTGTTTTTAAGAGTGACGATAAAGAAGAATATTATATTATTATGGTTGAAGATGTTAAAAAAGGAGAAGCAGAGCCTTTAGATAAAATTTATAACCAGATAGAAGAGCTTATGATTCAACAAAAGAGTGTTGATTCTATTAGTACTTTGATTAAGGATATAAAATCAAAAGCAGATGTGGTTATAAACAGTAATTTAATAAATTAATGGTTTGACTTCGTTCACCATTAATCCTGAGCAAACGAATGGCGTCGAAGGACGAGCGAAGCGAGTTGAAGGATAAGGAGAAAAATGGATAAGAGGATGTTGAATTTGATAATTGGAATTGGGTTAGCGGTTGTTGCTATAATGCTAATTCATACCAGAATGCAACAAGATCAAAGAATTATTCAACAGCTTGTTAACAAAGGTGAGATATTAGAGATAGTATTGGCTGAGACAGATATTTCTAAAGATGTTACCATTACACAAGGTATGGTTAGCTTAAGGCGAATTCGCTCTAATGCTTATCAACCAGGAGATTTAACATCTCTAGATTCAGCAATAGGTAAGTTTGCAAGAGTAGACATCTTAAAGGGTCAGCATGTTAATAGTGGTATGATAAGATCTTCAGCTGGAACAAAGTTTTTGTCTCAAAGAGTTCCTAAAGGTATGAGAGCGATGACTTTATCAGTAGATAAAATTTCTGCTATTGAAGGACTTATAAAACCTAGTGATTGTGTAGACATTATTGGAACTTTCAATATTGCAGCAGGACAAAATTTAGTAGTTACTTTATTCCAAGGGATAAAAATTTTAGCTACTGGAAAAAACATTTCTCCTAATAAAATTAATAGCACTGCTGAGACAGTTACAGTTGCTCTTAAACCAAAAGATATAAAATTACTTACTTATGTTTTAGAGTCAGGGAACAAAATACGCTTGACTTTAAGAGCTCCCTTAGATTCTTCTCAGGAAATAGGTTATGCAGGAGTTACTTTTGAAACTTTAATGAAAAAGTTGGGCATGTGGGCACAACCACCTCAAGCTCAGAAAAAAGAGTCAACTTTACAAATTTATAAAGGGTCTCAAAAAGAAGAAATTTCTGTATCTAAATAATAGAGGAGGCATACTTAATGTTGAAAAAACTATTTTTAAGAATATTAATCTGTGTCTTTTTAATGACCTCTCAAAGTGCCTTTGGGCAATTTCTAGATTTAGAAAAAGTTAGTGATGAAATATTTTTGATATCCGGAGAAGTTAGGATCTTGGAAGTCTATTCTCCTAAAAGAGTTTCAGTAAGAAATCCTGAGATAGCTGATGTAGATTCAGTGTCAAATGATCAAATAATACTGGTAGCTAAAATGGCTGGGAGCACTAATTTGACAATTTGGGATAAAGAGGGCTCAAAAACATTTTATATTACTGTTTATAGTCAAGATCCTGATGCCTTAGCAAAGAGGTTGAGTAGGGCAGTTAATGAAAGATTAGGAGTAGAAGAAGTTTATTTCAAGAAGAATGATGTTACTGGCAAGGTAATGGTTATTGGAGAAGTAACAGCAGCAGAAAAGGAACAGATAGATATAGTTTTAGAATCTTATGCTAATAGTATTGATAATTTAGTAGTGGTTGGGGTAGCAACCCAAATGGTAGAGGTTGATTGTCATATTTTAGAATTAACTAAGAGTTTGTCTGAAAGTTTGGGTATTAATTGGACTGGGACTTCTGGTTCTTCTCCAACAGCCGTAACTACACTTACTGGTGATGCAATGAACGGAGCTTTTGAAGATGTTTTTAGGATTACTAATCTTACCAGGACTGCTCTTGATGCTCAGATTATGGCTGCAGTTGATAAAGGAAAAGGTAAAATTCTTGCTAAGCCTAAACTTATGTGTTTGTCTGGAGAAGAGGCTAGTTTTTTAGTAGGAGGAGAAGTTCCGGTAGTTAAGGTTACTTCATCTTCTAGCGGTGATACAGTAGCTGAGGATGTTGAATATAAAGAATATGGAGTCAAGTTAAATATACAACCGGTTGTTCTTGATGGCGATGATATTAAGTTGAATGTAACTACTGAAGTAAAAGAGTTAACTACTGAAGGCCAATATGTACGGGCTGATGATACAACTATCAAAGCTTTTGCTACCAGAAGTACCTCAACGGTTTTACGTCTTAAAGCTGGACAGTCAGTTGTTATTTCAGGATTATTTAAAGATAAAGTTACCAAAGATGATATTAGTGGCATTCCCGGTTTAATGGATATTCCTATTCTAGGAGCACTTTTTAGATCTAAGGATTATCAGAATGATCAGACAGAATTAGTTATTTCTCTTGTTCCTAGGATAGTAGAGATGGGAGACAAGAAGAAAAAAAATAATAGAACAAAAGCAATCAGAGGCACAACTCTTGTAAAAGATTTAAAAGTTACTCCTAAATATTTGAAGGAAGAATCAAGCTTGAACCAATATATTTTAAAAATTCAAAATTCTATTTTTCAATCTCTAGAATATCCTTACTTAGCCCAAGAAGCTGGTTGGCAAGGTAAAATAAAAGTAAAATTACATCTTGATAGAGAAGGAGAACTTATTGGTTCTAAGATTAGTGAGTCCTCAGGTTATCTTTCTTTTGATGAGAATGTAGAGAAGGTAGTAAAGTCTTTAAACCCATACCCTCCATTTCCTTTCGATGTCGAGATAAAAGATTTGTGGATTGATGTACCGATAGTTTATGAAATAAATTAATTTAATGGAAGCAAGGGTAATTTCTTTTTTTAGTACTAAAGGAGGGGTTGGTAAAACTCTTCTTTCGTTAAATCTAGCCGTTAGTCTTTCCTTAAAGAAGAAAAAAGTATTTCATCTTGACCTAGATTTAGGAGCTCCTCAAGCAAC
>JAVCBZ010000027.1 GCA_030765735.1 Candidatus Susulua stagnicola
CAAAGAAAGGGAGTTGACCCCTTTTATTTATTTTGTTGACATCCACCAGTCCAACAATAAAGACAAAGCCTACTCTTAGGTAAACCAATAGCTTCAACCATATCATCTACAGTTTGATATCTAAGAGTTGTAACCCCTAAATCTTTTGCAATCCACTTTACCATCTTTTTATATTTATCAGAGTCAGAATCAATATATTCAGAAACATCTTCTAGGTCATGACCTTCAATGCTACGAATAGCTTTTCTGGCAGCAAGCTCATTAATGCTCCGAGTAGATAAATTAAATTTACAAGGAAACATTAAAGGTGGACAAGCCGACCTTACGTGAACTTCCTTAGCACCAGAATCCCAAAACTTCTTTACAGTAAATTTTTTAAGTTGCGTTCCTCTAACTATTGAATCATCACAAACAATAATTTTATTACCATTAATTATTTCCTTAATTGCAACCAGTTTCATCTTAGCAACTAAGTCACGGGTTTCTTGAGAAGGCGGAGTATAGCTTCTCCCATACCCAGGAGTATATTTTATCAATGGCCTGCGATAAGGCCTACCACTCTCGATAGCATAACCAATAGCATGAGCAATTCCAGAATCAGGAACTCCAGAAATTACGTCTACATCAATATCTTTATCATACTTAGCTAAAGCCCGTCCGCACCTCTCTCTTACCACCTCAGTGTTTATTCCTTCATAATTTGAAGCAGGGAATCCAGTATAAATCCATAAAAATGCACAAATTTGACTTATTTCTCTCCCCGGTTTTTTCTGCTGAACACCTTTCTCAGTTATTAAAATTATCTCACCGGGTTCAAGATACTTAGTTATTTCAAAATCATTATTAGGAAAGGCACAAGTTTCAGAAGTAACAGCTACAGCATCATTACGTTTTCCAATTATAAGCGGGGTAGAACCAAAACGATCTCTAGCCGCATAGACTCCATCTTTATGTAATAATAAAAGTGAACAAGAACCTTTAATTTGGTCAAACATCTTTTCAATGCCATCTACTAAATCATCTCCTTGGCTTATAAGTTTTGCTATAAGTTCTGTGCTGTTAACCTCACCCTTACTTACCTCAGCGAATGAAACTCCTCTTCTAAAAAGACCTGCTATTAAATCTGATGTATTTTCGATAAAACCATTAGTAACTATACAAAAAGGACCAAACTTAGAATTTAAATACATTGGTTGTTCTTCAAAAGCACTAATAACACCAATACCTTTATTGCCTTTCATCTGCTGGTAATCATCAAAAAATTTTGACTTGAATTGGCTCTGTGAGATTTTATGTATTTGTCGGGTAAAATCTTTGCCTAAAATTGCCATTCCACCGTATTCAGTTCCTAGATGAGAATGATAATCAGTACCATAGAACAAAACATCTACACACTCTTTCTTTGAAACTACACCAAAAATTCCACTCATTTCATTACCTCCGATTTTTGAAAACGGCTTTTATCCTCGAAATGCTCTCTCAAATATAAAATCTTTTCTCTCTACATTATAAAAAGACTTTTCGAAGAAAAATTTGGTTCACTAGTAAGATTAACCCCTAACTTACGCAACCCAGCTTCATCACCTGGCGTAGGCATATGGGTTGAATGTACTTCACATCCTTGAAGTTCTTTAAGTCTCTCCATAGCTAACTGTGATGTCGGATTAGTAGCAGCACTAATACTTAAAGCAATTAGAGCTTCTTCTAAATCCAGGCTTATTGTCTTGGCACCAAAAATATTTTTCTTTAACTTTCCTATTGACTCTATTATCATCGGTGATAAAAGATGAATCTTGTCCGGTATTCCTGCTAATTCCTTTATAGCATTAAGGATAAGGCTAGCTGTTGCATGCATGAGAGCTGAATTTTTTCCAGTAATTATCTTTCCACTTTTGAGCTCTATAGCAGTACCGCAAAAAATTCCGTTATGCCCTTTATTTTCTTTTTCAGCTTCTTTAAGAGAGTCATTGGCTGGTTTAACAACCGAACGATCTTCAGGCTTAAGGCTTAATTCACCCATAAGTTGTTCTATCCGATGAACTGTTCCTTTGTCGCTGAATCCCATTGCATATTCACACTTATATCTAAAAAATCTACGAACAATCTCTTGTTTCGCTTCATTTCTCACCGCTGAGTCATCAGAAATACCAAAACCAGCTCTATTTACCCCCATATCAGTAGGAGATTTATAGATTGATTCAGTTCCAGTAATTTTTTCTAAAATTCGTTCAACAAGAGGAAAAGCATCAACATCACGGTTATAATTAACTGTTGTTTCTTTGTAAGCCTCTAGATGAAAAGGGTCAACAAGGTTAAAATCTCGTAAATCTGCTGTAGCGGCTTCATAAGCTATATTAACCGGATGCTTAAGAGGAATATTCCAAATCGGAAAAGTTTCAAATTTTGCATAACCGGCTTTTACCCCATTTTTATACTCATGATAAAGTTGAGAAAGGCAAGTAGCAAGCTTTCCGCTTCCTGGTCCAGGGCCAGTAACAACAACTAAAGGCTTTTCAGTTTTAATATAAGTATTTGCTCCATAGCCCTGATCGCTTACAATTGAATCAATATCTCCAGGATAACCCTTAGTAAATGCATGGGTATAAACTTTTACATTTCTACGTTCTAATTTATTTTTAAACATTTTAGCTGAAGTTTGATTATCAAAACGAGTTATCACCACTGCTGCTATGTTAATATCCCAACTTCTTAAATCATCAATCAATTTTAAAGCATCAACATCATAAGTAATACCAAAATCAGCTCTGACTTTCCTTCTTTCTATGTCACCGGCATATATGCAAAGAATAATATCAGCTTTATCCTTAAGTTGTTGCAGAAGCCTCATTTTTACATTAGGATCAAACCCCGGCAATACTCTTGAAGCATGATAGTCAAAAACAATCTTACCTCCAAACTCAAGATAAAGCTTATTATTAAATCTCTGAACTCGCTCTAATATAGCACTAGTTTGCTCTTTAAGATATTTATCATTATCAAACCCTAATCGCTTACTCATTGCTAATCCCCCTTTAATATCATACTACATGTTGATCAGTTTTTATAAAATTGATATACACAATATTTGTAAATATTTTCGAGTTAAGTCCATATTACTTCATTGTGATATTCTTGAAGAGATTTCGGTAAAATTTTCTTTCCTCTTAAGGCTTCAATTCCTTCAAGACTTGCTCCAGCAGCTGCCATAGATGTAATGTAAGGAATCTTTTGTTGAATAGCCATAATACGAATATAACTGTCATCATACTTGCTATTACTTCCGATAGGTGTGTTTATAATTAAATGAATATTTTTATTTTTAATCGTATCAGAAAGATTAGGCCTTCCTTCGTGAAGCTTCTTTACTTCTATATTATCTATACCTTTCTCTTTAAGAAAACGACTAGTTCCTTCAGTAGCATAAATATTAAAACCAAGCTTAGCAAACCCTTTAGCTATATTAATTAGTTCAGGTTTATCTTTATCAGTTACAGTAAGGAGAACATTCCCTTCTACAGGCAACTTTAGATTTGCAGCTACTTGAGCTTTATAAAAAGCAAGTCCAAAAGTATCAGCAATGCCCATAACCTCTCCAGTAGCCCTCATTTCAGGACCTAATAAAGGATCTACTTCAGGAAACATATTAAAGGGAAAAACTGCTTCTTTAACTCCAACATAAGGAATCTTGCAAGTTTTTTGAAGCTGAGGAAAATCTTTAAGTTTCTTACCAATCATCAATTGAGTTGCTATCCTGGCCATAGAAATTGCCATAATCTTTGAGACCAAAGGTACTGTTCTCGATGCTCTAGGATTAGCTTCTAATATATATACCTTATCATCACATATAGCATATTGAATATTCATCAATCCAATGACTTTAAGCTCCTTAGCAATTTTTACAGTATAGTCTTCAATAATTTTTAAGTGTTCTTGCTTAATATTTTTAGAAGGAATTACACAAGCAGAATCACCAGAATGAACTCCAGCAAGTTCAATATGTTCCATTACAGCCACAACATGGACATCATCACCATCAGAAAGAGCGTCGACCTCAGCTTCAATAGCATGTTCTAGGAATCTATCAATAAGCATAGAAAAATCCGGACTTATATTAATAGCTTTCTCAACATATTTTTCTAAAGTTGCCTGATCATAAACAATCTCCATCCCTCGACCTCCTAAAACAAAAGAAGGACGAACCATAAGAGGATAACCTATTTCATTAGCAATTTCTACAGCCTTATCCAACGAACGAGCTGTACCACTTTCAGGTTGAAGTATATTTAAAGCAATCATCCTCTCTCTAAAATATTCTCTATCTTCTGCTAAACGAATGTTCTCTGGCGTTGTACCTAAAATTTTTACTCCATTATCTTTTAATTCCTGAGCAATATTAAGCGGAGTTTGCCCGCCAAATTGGACAATAACACCTTCTGGTTTTTCCTTTTCGTAAATACTTAATACATCCTCTACAGTTAAAGGTTCAAAATAAAGTTTATTAGATGTATCATAATCAGTTGATACTGTTTCTGGATTACAATTTACCATAACTGATTCATATCCCTCATCTCGCAAGGCAAGAGCTGCATGGACGCAAGTATAATCAAATTCAATTCCCTGACCAATCCGATTGGGCCCACCACCTAAGATCAATACCTTTTTTTTGTCTGATACTGGAACTTTATCTCCTCCAATATATGTTGAATAATAGTAAGCTTCATTCTCCACTCCACTAACTGGAATCACATCATAGCATTCAATTTTACCTAGAGCTATTCTTTTATCTCTTACTTCCTTTTCCTTAACTTTAAAAATCTGAGCTAAATATTTATCGGAAAATCCTAATTCCTTTGCTTTAATAAGCAACTCATCAGGTAAACCTTTCCATTTTTTCTTTATTATCTCCTCTTCAAAATCAACTAACTCTTTAGTTTCATTTAAAAACCAACTATGGATATAGGTAACCTTATGAAGCTCTTCAATTGAAATCCCTCTACGTAAGGCTTCATATATTAAAAATATCCGCTCACTTGAAGGCGTACCAATTTTTCCTTTTAATTTTTCTGTTGAAAGGGCTTTAAATTTTTCAACTCCTAAACCAGCACGACTTATTTCTAAAGAACGAATTGCCTTTTGAAAAGCTTCCTTAAAAGTCTTCCCTATACTCATTACCTCACCAACTGCCTTCATTTGAGTTCCTAAAATATCTTTTGCCTTAGGAAACTTCTCAAATGCCCAGCGAGCAAATTTAATAACAACATAATCACCACTAGGTTGATACTTCTCTAAAGTTCCTTCCTTCCAATAAGGAATCTCATCCATTGTTAATCCAGCAGCTAATTTTGTTGATATCCGAGCAATTGGAAAACCAGTTGCCTTTGAAGCTAAAGCTGAAGAACGAGATGTCCTGGGATTAATCTCAATAACTACTATACGATCATCTACAGGATTATGAGCAAATTGAACATTTGTTCCGCCAACAACACCAATTGCATCTACTATTTTATAAGAGTAATCTTGTAGCTTATCTTGTATTTCTTGCTTTACGGTAAGCATTGGAGCAGAACAAAAACTATCTCCAGTATGAATTCCCATGGCATCAATATTCTCAATAAAACATACAGTAATCTTCTGATTATTGTGGTCCCGTACAACTTCTAGCTCTAATTCTTCCCAACCGATTACTGCTTCTTCAACTAAAACTTGATGAACAAGGCTCACTGATAATCCCCGAGTAACAATTTCTCTTAATTCTTCTACATTGTAAGCAATTCCTCCACCAGTTCCACCCATGGTGTAAGCCGGTCGCAATACTACTGGGTAGCCTATCTTAATAGCTATTTCTTCAGCCTCTTCAACCGAATGAATAATTTCAGATTTAGGAAGAGGTATCTTCAACTTTTCCATTGTTTCTTTAAAAATAAGACGATCTTCTCCACGCTCAATAGCATCAGCTTTAACCCCGATAATTTTGACTCCATATTTCTCTAGAATTCCTTCTTTATAAAGACTTGACGATAAATTAAGAGCAGTTTGACCACCTAAATTAGGTAAGAGAGCATCCGGTCTTTCTCTATCAATAATTTTCTCTAAGCTTTCTACAGTAAGAGGCTCAATATAAGTTTTATCGGCCATTCCAGGATCAGTCATAATAGTTGCTGGATTGGAGTTAACTAAAACGACTTCATAGTCTTCTTCTTTCAAAGCCTTACAAGCTTGAGTGCCGGAATAATCAAACTCACAAGCTTGTCCAATAATTATCGGACCTGAACCAATAATTAAAACTTTTTTAATATCTTGGTATCGCGGCATAACTCCCCTCCTTTATTAGTTACTTATTAACTACTATAATTTTATATTTATTTTAACCTATTTCTTGGAAAAAAACTTCAAGTCCAAAAAATAGAAAAAGCGTCCCTTCACTTCGTTGTCAGTAAAAGAACGCCTTTGTCCACATTGGAAATAATTATCCAATAAATTTAGTTAATAGTCAAGGAGAAAAAATAAACTTTTTTTATCTTATAATCATAAAAAAGCTAATATTTACAATTACTTTTTCATAGTGCAAAAATAACAAAAAACTACTTGACAAATGTAAATGAATGGTTTACACTTGTAATGTAGTTAGTTATAGGTGCTTTACAAGACGATTGAAATATCTGAAAAAGGAGGAAAAGTGGAACAAGAATATTTTAGCCCAACCCAAGCTGGTAAACTTTTAGGAATATCTCGTCAAGCAGTTATTGAGCGAATAAAGCATGGAACTCTTTATGCTGAAAAAGTAGGCAAAAGGTATATTATCCCCAGAAACCAACTTCCTGATAAAGAAATTACCCTTGAGAAGAAAAAAACTAAAACAACTACTTCTTCAAAAAACAAAAAAGGACGTAAAGAAGCAATAAAAAAAGTTTTAGAAACAGTCCATAGAAAAAATATAAGAACAATACAACTCTGGTTCGTAGATATTCTTGGAACTCTAAAATGTGTTTCAATTACTCAAGGTGAATTAAAGGCAGCCTTAGAGCACGGTAAAGGTTTTGATGGTTCTTCAGTTACTGGATTTGCTGAAGCTGAAGAAAGTGATATCTTAGCTTTGCCTGATCCTAACACATTTAAAATATTACCTTGGACAATTAAAGACGATCCTATTGCTAGAATGCTTTGTGACATATTAAATCCTGACCACACTCCTTATGCTGGTGACTCTCGTTATGTTTTAAAACGAGCAATAACTAAAGCAGAAAAAAAAGGTTTAACCTTCTATGTTGGACCAGAATTAGAATATTTTTACTTTAAATCTAATCGCAAACCTGAGGTAATAGATGAAGGTTCCTATTTTGAACTAATACCTAATGATCTAGCTAACACCTTAAGAAACAAAACTGTCAAGACTCTAGAAGAAATGGGTATACCAATGGAAGCAACTCACCATGAAGTAGCACCATCACAACATGAAATTGATCTCCAATACAATGATGCTCTTACTATGGCTGATAATGTAATAACCTGTAAATATGTAATTAAGGAAATAGCCCAACAAAGTGGTGTTTATGCAACTTTTATGCCTAAACCTCTATTCGGAGAAAATGGCTCAGGAATGCATGTTCATCAATCATTGTTTAGAGGTAATCAAAATGCCTTTTTTGACAAAAAAGATAAACACCATTTATCCTCTTTAGCTAAAGGATTTATCGCTGGTGAATTAAAACATGCTCGTGAGATATCCTCTCTAGCTGCTCAATGGGTAAATTCTTACAAGCGTTTAGTTTCCGGGTATGAAGCACCAGTCTATGTTTCTTGGGCTCAAAAAAATCGTACAGCTCTAATTCGTGTTCCAACATATCGACTAGGAAATGAAAAAGCAACCCGAGTAGAATTGCGCTGTCCTGATCCTGCTTGCAACCCTTATTTAGCTTTTGCCGTAATGCTAACTGCTGGTTTAGAAGGGATAGAGAAAAAATATCCTCTTCCTCCTGTAGTTGAACCTAACATATATCGTATGGCTATGGAAGAAAGAGAAAGAAGAGGGCTTACTTCACTGCCAGGGAATCTCTTTGAAGCTATTCTTGAGACAGAAAAAAGTACTTTTGTCCAAGAAACCTTAGGTAATCATATCTTCAATAGATTTTTATTTAATAAGAAAAAAGAGTGGGAAGAATATCGAATGCAAATTACTGAACATGAAATAAAAAAATATCTTCCTATGCTTTAAAAACTAGAAAAATAAAACAATAACTTATAAAAAAAACGCCTCCGATTTCTCGGAGACGCTTTTATTTTATCTATTAACTAATTTTCTTAACTAAACTAACCCTTGATCAATCATCGAATCAGCAACTTTCACAAATCCAGCGATATTTGCACCTTTAACATAATCTATATAATCGCCTTCTTTACCATACTTAGCACATTGTGCATGAATCGCCAACATAATTCCCTGAAGTCTCTGATCTACTTCTTCACGAGTCCATGACAATCTTAAGCTATTCTGAGACATTTCAAGCCCAGAAGTTGCTACTCCACCAGCATTAGCTGCTTTACCAGGACCATAACAAATCTTGGCCGCCTGAAATACTTCAACGCCTTCTGGTGTTGTTGGCATGTTTGCACCTTCACCTATTGCCATACAACCATTCTTAACCAAAGTTTCTGCATCTTGTTTATTTATTTCATTTTGAGTAGCAGAAGGAAAAGCTATGTCACATTTCTCACCCCAAGGACGCTCAGCTTCAAAATACTTACAATTATACTTTTCTGCATATTCTTTAATCCGTCCACGTTTTATGTTTTTAAGTTCCATAACAAATGCTAACTTTTCTGCATCTATGCCCTCTTGATCATAAATATATCCGTTTGAGTCTGATAAAGTAACACACTTACCGCCTAATTGATTAACTTTTTCTACAGTATACTGAGCAACGTTACCAGAACCAGATACTGCACAAATTTTACCTTCCATAACCTGTCCTTTGGCCTTTAACATTGCTTCAACAAAATAAACACAACCATAACCAGTAGCTTCAGGCCTAATTAAACTTCCACCCCATTTAAGCCCTTTACCAGTTAACACTCCAGTAAACTCATTTCTTATTCTTTTATATTGACCGAAAAGAAATCCTATTTCTCTGCCACCAACACCCATATCTCCAGCTGGAACATCTGTATCCTGGCCAATATACCGAAATAACTCAGTCATAAAGCTTTGACAGAATTTCATTACTTCATTGTCAGTCTTGCCTTTAGGATCAAAATCAGAACCTCCTTTTCCTCCTCCCATCGGAAGAGTAGTAAGGCTATTCTTAATTACCTGCTCAAAAGCAAGAAACTTTAAAATGCCCAAAGAAACAGTGGGGTGAAAACGTAATCCCCCCTTATAAGGGCCTATAGCACTGTTCATTTCAATACGGAATCCTCTATTAATCTGAGTTTCCCCCTTATCATCAAGCCAAGGTACACGAAACATTATAACCCTTTCTGGTTCAACAAGCCTTTCCAAAATTTTAGCATCTTGATATTTCTTGTTTTTCTCAATAAAAGGCATTAAAGATTCAACTACCTCCTGTACTGCCTGATGAAATTCCGGTTCATTAGGATTTCTTTTGATAACCTTATCCATAAATTGTTTTACTTTTTCATTTGCCATTCTACCCCCTAATTTTTACCTATATCTATACTTTAGAAAGATGTCTGATTATTCCTTGGCATGCCTTCTTTGCCATGCCCATAGCTTCAATAACAGTACCCTCTCCTCCAACAATATCTCCTCCAGCAAACACTCCTTTTATAGAAGTCTCCATGGTTTGCGAATCAACTTCTAGATCACCATATTTATCAATTTTTAAATCCGGAGTAACACTGGTTAAAATTTTATTTGCTCCTAATCCTACTGCAATTATAGCTAAGTCGCAACCACTATTAAAACTACTTCCTTCTATAGGGACAGGTCTCTTTCTGCCTGAAGAATCAGGCTCACCCAATTGACATTCAAGAGAGCTCATTCTTTTCACAAAACCAGAATCATCACCAATAAATTCTTGAGGTTGAACTAAAAATTTAAACTTTACTCCTTCTTCTTTAGCATGTTCTATCTCTAAACGCCTTGCTGGCATTTCTACCTCAGTACGTCGATAAAAAATTGAAGTATTCGGTTCAATTCCTTGCATTTTTTGCATTCTTAAAGCAATCCTAGCAGCATCCATAGCAGTATTGCCTCCACCAATAACAATTATATTCTTGCCTACATTAACTGGAGTATGGAATTCAGGAAACTTATAGGCTGACATAAGATTAACTCGAGTTAAAAACTCATTGGCTGAATAGACATTACATAAATTCTCACCTTCTACTTTTAAAAAAGATGGCACACCTGCCCCTAAACCTAAAAATATAGCTGAAAAACCTTGGTCAAAAAGTTCATCCAAAGTTTTAGTTCTTCCAACAACAAAATTTGGTATAAATTCTACTCCTAATTTTTTAAGATAATCTATTTCAAAATCTAAAACATTCCGGGGTAACCTAAACGGTGGTATACCGTAACGCAATACTCCACCAGTTTTATGCAAACCTTCAAAAACAACTGCCTTTATACCCTGACGGCCTAATTCTCCGGCAGTACACAAACCAGCCGGACCTGAACCAACAATAGCTACCTTAACTTCAGAAAATTTATCTTGTCCTTGTATAGAAACTTCTAAATTATTCTTTATTCCATAATCGCCAATAAATCGCTCTAAAAAATGAATATTAATTGCCTTTTCTGAAGCAAAAGGAAGACCTTTTTTAGTAAATACACAAGCCTTGCGACATTGATACTCAGCTGGACAAACTCTTCCACAAATAGAAGGAAAATCGTTTTTCTCTCTAATTGTAAAATAAGCCCCTGAATAATCTTTTTGCACAATTTGAGCAATAAACTTCTTTATATTTATTCCTACTGGACACCCTTGGATACAAGTAGGATTCTTACATTGAATACAACGACTAGCTTCACAAAGAGCTTGTTCTTCATTGTAGCCAAGAGTAACTTCCTCAAAATTGCCTGATCTAACTTTAGCTTCTAACTCTTTTACTTTTACCGGTTCTTTAATCATAATTTATATAATTTGCATATATGTTTTTCTTTATCTTCATAGATTTTATTTCTTTTAGTTAATTCATCCCAATCAACTAAAGAAGCATCAAACTCCGGACCATCAATACAGGTAAATTTAACCTTGCCGCCAATATTAACACGACAACTACCACACATACCTGTAGCATCAACCATCAAAGAATTTAAAGAAACTAATATTTTTGCACCTGAATCCTTAGCAGCTAAGAAAACGTTTTTCATCATCGGAATAGGGCCAACAGCATAAATCAAATCGTAGGGGTGAGACTTGCCCTCACCCGCTATAAGTTCTTTCAGAATGTCGGTAGTAAACCCTTTTTGACCATAAGAACCATCATCAGTCGCAACAAACAATTCATCAGATGCAGCTTTTAACTCATCTTCTAAAATTAACAAATCTTTTGTTCTTGATCCTAATATTGTAGTTACCTGATTCCCTACAGCTTTTAATTCTACTGCTACTGGATAAATCTCTGCAATGCCAACTCCACCACCAATTAAAATCACTTTTCCATATTTTTTTATCTCAGTATTGTGTCCTAATGGACCGACTATAGCATAAATAAATTTTCCTTTATCTAATTTACCTAAAAGCTTAGTAGTTAATCCTATCTCTTGAACAATTAAAGTAATAGTACCAGCTTCAATATCCTTATCAACTACAGTCAAAGGTATCCTCTCTCCTTCTTCAACTACCATCACAACTATAAATTGGCCTGGCTTTGCTTTTTTAGCAATCAAAGGAGCTGCCACTTTCAACTGGGTAATTTTTACCCCTAAAGCATCAACTAAAACCTTTTTTTCTACTATTTCTATCATTCTTACTTTCCTTGAATAAAAAAAGCGCCTTCTCTTTCATCTACCTATAAAAGAAAAGACGCCTTCATCTTTTCTTAATATAACAACAGAAAAAAAATTGTCAAGCATTTTTACCCTCTAACTATCGCACTTGTGATTACAATCTTCTTCCGGCGAAAAAAGGGAGTTGACCCCTTTAATTTTTATAACCATAATTTGGCTACTCCACTGACTATTAAGCTTACTATTATACCAGCAATGGCAACCCCGAGCAGAATTGCCAAAAATGCTCTTTTTACTTTAATTTCAAATAAATTTGCTGCTACTGTTCCGGTCCAAGCTCCAGTTACCGGTAACGGTATTGCCACAAAAAGGACCAAACCCCAAAAACCCCAGAGCTGGATGATCTTTGATTTTTTCTCTACCCTTTTAAACCACCATTTAAAAAATTTACCTACAAACTTTATATTTTCGAGATGATGGAAAAAATATTTAAAAAATAATAATAAAGGTAATACGGGAATTAAATTACCTAACAAAGATAAAAAATAAACTTTAGTTATAGCCTCTATTCCTAAAAGCTTAATTCCAAACGGAATCGCAGCCCTTAATTCAAGAATCGGCAAGGCTGCCGTAGCTAACACTTTAAACTCATCAATTCCAATCATACTCACCTACTGAGTTATTTCTCTAACTGCAAAATAAACCTTATAAACCTTATTGTATCTATAAAAGGATTAATCCTACTATGTAAGCTCTTAAAATAAATACTTCGTATTGGTATACTTTTTATTAAAAATCCTAATCGAGCAGCATTAATAAGAATCTCAGATTCAATTTCAAAGTTATTTGTCTTTATTTTTACCTTTTCTAAAACCTCTCTTTTAATCAAACGAAAACCACACTGAGTATCTGGTATTTTTTGCCCAACTATCCAAGAAATAAACCAAGACATAAACTTATTAGTGATAACTCGCGATTTCGGCATACCAATAGGATTTAACATCCTATTACCAACAAC
Source organism: Candidatus Susulua stagnicola (assembly GCA_030765735.1). Classification (GTDB taxonomy): domain Bacteria; phylum Omnitrophota; class Gorgyraeia; order Duberdicusellales; family 4484-171; genus Susulua; species Susulua stagnicola. The sequence goes on from JAVCBZ010000027.1 coordinate 12,930, forward strand.
AAAATGAGCCCCATCTTCTGCTTTCTGTAAAAACTTATCTAAATCAAGAGGTGAATGCTGTCCATCAGCATCCATTGTGATTAAATAATCAAAATTCTTCTCTTTAAGAAGATAATCAATACCCTTTTTAAAAGACATTCCTTTTCCTAAATTCTTCTCATTTCTAATAACAAAATCAGCTTTTTTCTTAGCCACATCAAAGGTATCATCTATTGATCCATCATCCACTACTAAAATAGAAAAATTCTTACTCTTTAATTCATCAAGAATGCCCTCTAAACTAAATCTCTCATTGTAGGCAGGAATTACAATCCAAAATTTCATTAATCCTCTAATTCTTTGTCTACCCAGCGCTTTTGAAACATATACCACTGCTGGGGATATTTTTTTATCTGTTTTTCTAAGACTAAATTACACTGCTTAGTTATCGAAGCTTCATCTTGTTTTTCTCTATCGTAAATTATTGGTTCACCACAAATCAAATGATAAAATTCTTTATCTTTGCGCACTAAAAAAATAGGTATAATCGGTGCTCCAGTTTTTAAAGCAAAAAAAGCTATTCCTCGAGGAAAATAAGCTTGTCTAGAAAACATATTAAGTTTTATTCCCTGGCCTGCGAAATTCCTATCCCCCAAAAGAGCAAGCAGATCACCAGATTTTAAAGCCGAAAAGCAACTTCGAATAGTCGTTCCAGTAGAAATTACTTTCATCCCTACTCTTTGGCGTTGACCATCAAAAAATCGGTTTACTCGCTTATCTTTATGGGAAAGAGCAACCACTGATAAAGGATAACCAAGAAGAGACAAAACTGCTCCAGCTAATTCATAATTACCTAAATGAGCAGCAAGAACAATAACCCCTTTTCCTTTAGCTAAAGCTTGATTTAAATTATCTAACCCCTCTATTTCTATATACTTTTTTATAAAATCTTGGTTTAATTTTGAATAACGGAAAAAATCAACTAAATAATAAGCAAAATTAACAAATATTTCTTTAGCACATTGTTTTATTTTGCTCTTATCTGTAATTATGGGATAAAGATTATCAATCACAGTTTTCCGATCTTTTACAGAAATATAAAAATGAATTAAGGAAATAAAACGAGCAAAAGAATAGCAAGCATTCCGAGAAAAAATTGAAGTTATCAGACTTCCTAAAAAATAAAGATAATACATTAACTTATTAATTCTAAAATTAAATCAACTATCCTTAAGGAAGAATCAATAAAAGAATTATCTTTTGCTCTTTCTCTTAAAGAATACATTTCTTTCTTATTCTGTAATAATCTTCCCACAAATTTAGTTATATCGTTAGTATGCTCAGCTTCAATCACAGCCTTCATCTTAGATAAATACTGGACATTTCTCTCTTCTTGGCCAGGAATAGGGTGAGTGGTAATTATACACAAACCTTTAGCCAAAGCTTCAGAAATAGTTATGCCTCCACCTTTGGTAATTATCATATCTGTAAAATCCATAACCTTATGAATATCTTCTGTATATCCAAAAACAAAAAGTGGCTTTCTAAATTTTGTCTCTTTCTTTAAGAACCAATTATAAAGTTTCTTGTTCCGGCCACAAACTACTATAATCTGAAAATCATGTTTAAGAAAATCTAACTTCTTAGCAATAATCTTTATTGGTCCAATACCTAGACCACCGCCCATAATTAAAACAGTATCCAAACCACTTATGAACCCTAATTCCTTACTAATTTCAGTTTTAGGATAGGTGGTTAAAAATTTAACCGATATTGGTATGCCAAGAATTTTTATTTTATCCTCAACTATCCCCTCATTAATCAAAACATTCTTTGCTTCGCAACAAGCAACAATATACTTATCAACAAGTGGATGAACCCAAAAACGATTAGGATGGTAATCAGTTATTATTGCAACTAAGGGAATATTTAAACCCTTCTTTTTCTTAAAATCTGCAATTAAACCACAAGGAAAAGCTTGAGTAGCAACAAAACAACTAGGTGGATGTTGAACAATAAGCTTAGCCAAACGTGAAAAAGCAAATTTATTCACTATTTTAAGATATGGAGTAAGTATTTTAAAAACCTTACGACGGTCATAAGCTTTTCCCCAAATACGAGGAAAATGCTTTATAAGCATAATATAAATAGAATTAATAATTTTTTCTCCCCTAGGATAAAAATAACCAAAACCATTTATTTTCAAAACTTTTATTTGGGGATTTTTATAAAGTAAAGCTTCCTTTAAATTCTCAGCAGCTTTGCTATGACCTCCAGACTCCGATATATGAAAAATATGTATTGTTTTCATTTTTAAAAAATGCTCTTTATTTATATCAAATTAACATAATTCTTGCCTTCTGTTAAAGGGTTAAGCGACTGTTTTATTTTTACTTCTTTGTTAATTTTTAAATCTACCAATTCTTTTCCTCCACCATCAACAATCTCCACAATAGGTGAAAATATCTCTTCTTCATTCTCTTGTTTAACTATTCCTATTCTTCCATCTTCAAGACGAACAATAGTTCTTCGTGGCCAGACTCCCATAATCTTAAAAAAAATATCTATCAACTCCGGATCAAATCTCTTCCCTTTATCTTTAATCATTATTTCATAAATTACCTCAGGCGGATAATCTCGCTTATAAGATCTTCGTTGGATAAGAGCATCATAAACATCACAAATTGCTATAATCGAAGAAACAATATTAATCTTATGAGGAAAAAATAATTTAGGATAACCTTTTAAATTATATTGCAAATGATGTTCAAAAGCAACCACTGCTGGTAAAATTGTTAAACTATCTATATGGCTTAATAAAATTTCTGCACCAAGAACAGTATGGCTTTTTATCTTATCAAATTCTTCTTGATCAAGCTTCCCTTTCTTTTGAATAATCTTTTTGGCGATATAAAGTTTACCAATGTCGTGAAACAACCCGGCTACGCCTACATCCAAACAATCATCTCGTGAGAATGATAACTTATTTGCAAAATAAATACCTAAAATGCTAACATTTAAAAGATGAGTAAAGGTTATCATATCATAATCTTTTACTTCTTTAAGTTGAGAAAAAATTTGATACCCATCTTTTAAATTATCCATAATATCATTAGCAATAAACTTCAAATTTAGACCATCAACTGTATTATTATTAAGCACTCCATCTAAAAGATTAGAAAGCCTCTTTAATGACTTTTGATAATGTTTGAACTCAACATTGTCCCTATCCTCAACAAAATCACCATCTGAGACCTTAATCTTGCCAACTTCAATATTTTTTATCCCAGCAAAAGATAAATACTTTTGAGGCGCATGTTCTGTTTCATCAATAGGAATAATAAGAAAAGAAATAAATTTAGTTAACTCTTTCTTAGATACGTTTTTATGAAAAATAATCCTTTCAACATCTATTTTCTTAAAATAAGTAATTGTTTTAGCTACCTTTTTACTTAATTCAAAAAATATATCTTCCCCACTAGCTAATTCTTTTTCTAGTATACCTATAACTAACTCATTCTCCTCACCAAATGCTTTTTTTAAACTAATATAGGTTTTTTCAAGAGACTCTATAAATGATTTATGTTCAACACTATATATCCGGGCTGTTTGCCAAGAAGATATAAAATTTTTTAAAAAAAGTTCAGTACTTTCAAATTTCATTTTTGATTAAAATCTCCTTAGCTTTTAATCTAATATCTTTATTCCAGAAAAACCGATACTTACTCAAAGCAATCAAATAAGCCTTGGCTTCAGGGAAAGGAACCTCATTTATAAGATTCAAATTATCTTTAATAATACTGGTTTTAAATCCAAAAAGATTGCGAATACCTAAAAGCATTTGAGCTATTCTGTCTCGTAAGGAAGAATCATTAGCTAAAAGTAAAAGAGCATGTTTTCGCTGCAAAAAATTTCCTTTATTAAAAACAGAAAATAAAAACATCTCGTCTTTTATATTTAACTTTCCCATTTTATCTAAAACTTTTAACTTCAGAAGATCATTAACCATCGGAAAAATATATTTAAGTATTCTTAAATTTACAGTTTCTTCTACTTTATCCAAGTTTTTTATAATATTCTCAATGAACTTCATGTCAATTTTTTTTTTGCTTATATTCTCACAAAAAGAAGATAACTGTTCTGGAAAAAATTTAAAGAATAATTTTAGAATATTCTGGTTAATCTTTTCTTCTTTAAAAATTTCATCAAAATAAAAATTTATTCCTAAATTGCTTTTTTTAAGATCATCTATTAAAAATGTTATATTATCTAAGCAATCTTCCTTGAAAATAATCTTTTCTACAAAATTATGTAACTCTTTGTTAGCCCTTTCAAAAGCAAATTCAAACTCAAAAGTTTCTAACTTTTTCTTTTCCAAGGCTTTTTTGAAGTTTTCTATATACCCTAAATTATTAACTTTTATCGCTTTTTTAAGTTTATCTAGAATAATGTTTAAAATTGCTTCCACTCTTTCTGAACTCAACTCCATAACAAAAATATCAAGCAAAATAAGATGATAATCATTATTAATTTTTTTACGATCAAAATATAAGCCATCGCCTAATTTAATATTATCTAAGATCGCGATTAAATCATCATGATAATTTTTAGCTTCATCTTTTGAAAATTCAGATGAAGTCAACAAATCTTTAATCCCTGGAATTACATTTGGCTCTCGTTTTAATTGCTGATCTTTCTTTAATTCATCAATTAAGGATATCGTAACCTCTTTACGCTTATCTTTGTCTATAAGCTTAGAAAATAAACTTACAGTTAAAGGGTCAATGCCTTCCTCTTCCTGAAATTTATCTAACAAAACATCAGATATGTCTTTAACTTCTATGTCTTCCATCAGCTCTTTAAACTTATCTAATTGATCCTGATTTAATTGACCACCATCTTTTAAAACTGTCTTGGTTAACTTTTTAGAACATTCAGAAAATTTATCAATATCTTTGTCTTTAAAATAACAAAGAAGTTCTTTAATACTTTTTCGCGCCACATGATTCTCTACTAAATCTTGGAGTCGAAGTTTTTTTAGCACCTTTTCGAAATCATTAGATAAAATATCTAACTTATCAACCTCATCTTCATCTAAGGTCTTCCTTAATAGATACAGCCAGATATCACTATCCTCTTGACCATCATCTTTTAATAATTTTGAATAATCTAAATCTTCAACTGTTATAAATCTTGAACTTAATTCCTTTAAAATATGATCTAGCCCACCATTAAGTAAAATATCTTTAGGCGCTAAATTTGCATTAATAAGAAAATTAATTAATTCTTTATTGTCTACGCCTTGTTTAAAGGCTACTGCTTTTACTTTACGTTGATGAAAAAAAATAGCTATTTCTTCATATAGTCTTACTCCTTTTAAAGGCTCTTTTCCAAAGATTAAAAAATCAGGAATAATACCCATTCTTAAAGGGCTAATGACTGCACAAAGTTTATTAATATCTATTCTTAAATTATCTACCGATTTTATAAAAAGCGGGTGATCTTTGGAGTAAACAGAAGTATTAGCCAGAGCTATCCGTAAACTTTTTAAAAAACTATCATAAATTCCCTTTTTATCCATAATGAATAATTATATAGATTTTACTTTGATTTTGAAAACAATATCATGGTAGCCCGATGTATCCTTTCTGTGTTATTATAATCTTTTTTTAAAAATACTCACGATATATATTTAAAATACGTCGAAACATTGGTTCATTCTTTTTATGATCTTGCTCTAGAAAACGTGACATCCCATAACGCAGACATCCATAAGAAGAAGATACTATTGATCTCTGAAGTGGAGCTTTTAATGAATATGGAACATAACCTTGCAAAGAACCATAGAAACCCTCCTTAGAATTTAATCTACCTACAAATGAAAGAACAAAATCATCCTTAGAAATATCTTCTCTTACTTCTTGCAAAATATAGCAAATCTCACTCTTTATATAGTTTTTAATAAATAAATTTAAGGTTTGTGTGCTTAAATTTATATATCCAGAATCTCTCTTAACTGTTATTTCCTTAAAATAAGGTATTTCCTTAAAAGAAATATAACGTCGGAATATCTCTTCAGCTAAAGAAATCTTTAAGGCAAATCTATGAGCCAACTCTTCAATAGCTTTTTTAAATGAAAAATCAAATTCTTTACCAAAAAATAAATTATCTCCACTTCTAGCTATAAAATTACTTTGATCATAATCAATACTTATTACAACTTGAGCTTTTTCTTTATCAGTAAAAGTAGACGAGAATCTACTTATTTGCGGAGCAATAACTCCGGTGAGATTCCTGTTGGCACTATCAAAAATATCTTCAATTTCTTTATACATTTTATCTTTAATCCAAACCAACAATGCTTTTAGCTTTATCTTCTTCGCCCATACTTCTAAAGGTGGTTCGATGTAATTACTGCCTTCAATTTCATAATTTATAATAATATCGTGAACACAAAAATCATCCCAATTAAGAAATTTATCTTCTAGCTGTTTTTTAGCCCGAGAAATATCTGAAGAAGTGATTTTTTTCCTAGATTTTAAGGTAATTATGTCTTCAACTCTTTTTTCTTTAACCTCTGTCCAAGGTAATTCTAAGAAAATTTTTTCACATCGACAAGAATGTTTTGTCTCGATGTCTATTATCTTCTGATTTATGACTTCAAAATTGTCTTTCAAAAAAGAAGTGATATCGTTATTAAACCCAACAGTAGAAATCTCTAACTCTTCAAGAAAGGTAAGGCGAGATCCTTTTAAACTTGCAAAGGAAACAAACGTCTTATCCTTGTCTATTGAAACAGCACAAACTCCTCTCATCTCTTGTAATCCATGTATACTCGTTTAAATCTTAAATCTATATAATTAACTGAAGATATTTTAGCTTTAAGTTCTTGATTAATAAGGTTCTTAAAGAGTTTTAATTTCCTTTTAAAATCACCTTTGCCAACAATTACTTTTATCCCTTGATCTAGCGACCACTCTTGTGTTTCAAAGTCTTTTTGAATAAAAATAAAATAAATAGCTTCTAATTGACTAAGATTTATCCTCTCGACATAGTTATTACCCTTGATCAACCCTTCATCTTCTAAGGCTACAATCAAACTAAACGCCTGTTCTATTTTTTTGCTCTTAATACTACTGCCTTTTCTAAGACTACGTCTATATTCACCAATTTCTAAAGAAATGAGATCATTCGCAGGTTGAGGTTCACCTTCACTTATTATGACCCCTTCTTTGTCAATTGGATAATAGCTTCTGTCCTTTATTTGAGCAAAAGGTATTCTTTTAATAGCTTCAATAACTACTGAAGAAGGAAATTCTCTATAAAGATAAATTTCTTTATATTCAGGATGAATTTTTAAAAGACTTTTAGCAATTGATTTAATATCTAAACTAAACAAAGACTTACCTTTTATTCTTTCTATTAAGCCTCTCTCTAAAGACATATTTGTTTTTATATCGCTATCCTTTACTTTAAAAATGTTAGCAGCATAAATAGCATACCCTAAGCCAATTAAAATAATAAGGCAGCAAAAAATTAAGCTAGCCCACCAAC
>JAVCBZ010000005.1 GCA_030765735.1 Candidatus Susulua stagnicola
CTGAAACATCTTTACCTAAATCAACAACATCAAAACCATGGTTCTTTAACATAAGAGCTACGATGTTCTTGCCAATATCATGGATATCACCTTTTACTGTTGCCAAAAGAACAACTGTTTTTTTAGCCTTTCCTAAATCATCGCTCTCAAGAAAAGGCTGAAGTTCTTTAAAAGCTATTTTCATAGCTTCAGCACTGGCAATAAGTTGAGGCAAAAAATATTCTTTTTTATCAAATAACTCTCCAACTTTTTCAATCGCCGGAATCATGATTTTATGAACAAGCTCATCCGCCTTGCAACCAGAAGACATGGCTTCTTTTATAAACCCTCTTATATCTTCTCTATTACCGCCAACAATAGCTTGAGAAATCTTCTCTTCTACTGAAAGGAAAACTCTAGATTCTTTTTTCTCTTGAATAGCCTTACTAAAATAAGCTAAAAAAGACTTAGCATCTTTATCTTTAACTAATAAGAGGTTCTCAGCTAATTTTGAATATTTAGCCTTTAGTTTTGAAGGCTTAGCGATAGCTAGGGTTAAGCCTTTTTTCTTAGCTAAGGCTAAAAAAGTGGCATTAATTAAGGCTCTTTGGGGCAAACCAAAAGATACATTAGAAAGACCAATAACAGTATTCCCCTTAAGGCTATTAGAAATCCAATCTATCGTCTTTAAGGTCTCTATTGCTGCTTTAGGCTGTGAAGATACAGCTAGAGTCATAGCGTCAACAATAATATCATCTTTAGAAAATCCATATTTTTTTGCCTGTTTAAGGATATCGGAAATAATTTTCTTTCTCTGGCCAAAAGTCTTAGGTAGACTCTTACCCTTCAAAGGAAGAAGAATAAACATTGCTCCATACTTAGCAGCTAAAGCTAGCAACTTTTTTAACTTACCTTTCTCACCGCTTATAGAATTGATTAAAGCTCTTCCCGGGTAAATTCGCAAAGCTACCTCTACTGCCTCAACATTTGAAGAATCAATAACCAGGGGAAGGCTAGAGTTAACTGAAAGCATGTTAATAACATTTTTAAGAGTCTTGACCTCATCTATACCAGCAGCTCCAACATTAACATCTAAGAGAGAGGCTCCGGCTTTTTCTTGCTCTCTGGCTAAGTGACGAATCAGAAAAGTTTTTCCTTGATGTAATTCTTTTTGTAAAAGTTTCTTACCAGTAGGATTGATTTCTTCACCGATAATGGTAAAAGATTTCTTGCCCCTAAGAACAACACTTCTTCTGGCAGAACTTAATAAGCTAACTCTTTTTTTTGACAATGCAACCGGTTTTAAACCAGATACTTCACTTTTTACTCTTCTTATATGTTCCGGGGTAGTACCGCAGCACCCACCTAATAAACTTACTCCCGCAGAAACTAACTGCTTAGCAAAAGAAGCAAATTCTTTAGGACTCATATCAAAAGAAGCCTCACCCTTTACTAATTTGGGCATACCGGCATTAGGCTTTGCTATAAGAGGAACTCGCGCATAAGGCTTCATGACTTTGATTAATTTAAGCATCTGACTAGGACCAGTAGAACAATTACAACCAACAGCATCAGCACCTAAACTCTGTAAAATATTCATAGCTGTTAGAGAATCAGTCCCATTAAGGGTCCGCCCATCTGATTCATAGGTCATGGTTACCATAGTAAATTTATCAGTAAGCTCTTTTACTGCTATCAAGGCAGCTCTGGCTTCTTGTATATCCATCATGGTCTCAATTATAAAAAGATCTACTCTAGCCGCTAGCAAACCTTTTATCTGCTCTTTAAAAATCTCAACCGCTTCTTTGAATTTAAGTGGCCCAAAAGGCTCTACAAACTTACCGGTAGGGCCAATACCGCCAGCTACCAGGGCTTTGCCTTTAACAGCTTTCTTGGTAATTAGAGCAAGCTTTTTATTAACTTCACCAACATTATAATTACCATATGATTTAAGTTTAATTGTATTGGCACCAAAGGTAGAAGTATAAACTATCTCTGCCCCAGCTTTTTGGTAATCAGCATGAATTGCCGAAATAACTTCAGGATTTTGAATGCACCAGATTTCAGGAGATGCTCCAGCTAGCATACCCCTTTTCTGTAACTCGGTTCCGGTGGCTCCATCAAGAATTACAACCTTATTATTCAAAAGTTTTATTTTATTATTCATTTTTCCTTTCATTACTTATCTTCTTGCTTCAATCTAATTCCAGCAAGCGCCGTAACTGACTTCTCGGGAATAAGCATATGGCTGTCGCTCAAACTAATCCCCAGTTGTCCTAACTTTAAAAGATCATAAATAACCTTCTGGTTCTCTAATAAAAAATCTCCGTAACCAGCAGAAAAACGCCTTGAGGTTATTTGCTTATTGTTTCGAGAAAGTTCTCGATTAAAATAATTAATAATCCAATTAAGTGCACTATCAGTCATTTCACTAGCTACAGCATCAAAAACTACTGATGCAGTCATATCTTTACCAGCAGAATCTTCTGAAACAGCTTTAACTATTTCTCTTCCAGAAGTAGCTGCCATCAAAAGTACTTCGTAAGAACCAGCTAAAAATTTCGATAAAGCCTCACTTTCAAAAACAATATCTTCAGTAAGTAGAACCTTGGAAAATTCTATTTTTTTTATCGAAAGTATTGTACCCGCACCTTTTAGCTCAACAATTTCCAAAGCTCTTTCAATGTAACCTTCAACTTCATTTCTTTGCTTATCACTAAGTTTAGTTATACCCTTAGCATAGCCAAGGCGGCTATATATTCTATCTTTAGGTGTAGAAATAGTTATTGGATTAAAGTATTCTATTTTCATTCTGGTTAAAGTTATTATCCTCTTTTAAAAACTATCCACTGGTTGCCCCGTCTGGAATCGAACCAGAAATAACTGATCCAGAATCAGTCGTGTTACCAGTTACACCACGGGGCAAGTTTCTATTATTGTAGTATTTTCAATAGATTCTAGCAAGTAGAATTTAATTTTACTTTTATCAATTAAAATTTACCATTAATTTGTGATTATAATATTCAAAACTATAGCTTTATTTGTTATCTCTTATTGTTGCATTAGCTAAATGATGTAATTCAGAATTTGCTAAAGCCAAGACTTTCTTTTTAACTACCCGAGAAAAATACTCTCTTTCTGTTTTGTTCATTTTCTCGCCTCTAAATCTCTTTAAAAAAAGTTCTTTTTGTCTAGGTGTAAAAAGTTGCGACATCGCATATTCTAAAGATAAATTATCTCTACGAACTCTTAAATCGTTGACACTTGCCTCATCTTTTTTGAAATAATTATTAAAAACGTTTTTCATTCTTTCTAAATTTAGTCTTTTTTCAGATACTACAACATCTTGATTTTGTTTAAAATGTTCAAGGAATGAATTGAATACTCCTTCATCTGAATTAGAAAATACTAACTGTTTGAAAAGGCTACTTGCCCATCTAAATTTTAAATGTAAATGCTTATAAAAAGCAAGTGACACAAAAACAAGATCCTTAAACAATTGGCCATAGAAGTTGCTCTCTAACATTCTAACAACTTCCTCATAACTAAACTCATTACTTTTGCTAGCATTAACTAATAAAAGGGGGAAACTTTCCCATAAACGAACATTTTTGCTTCTTACTGTATCAGATAGCACTTTATTTACATCAAAATACTCCTCTGTTTGAAATAATGGCAAACCTAAACTAGCTAATTGCTTTAATAATTCTTTATCTTCCATATAGCCCTTCTTTAATAACTAATCGTAAAAATGAATCTAAGTTTCTATTTACCCTCTCTTGTGCGATTTCATATGAAGAAGTTTCTAAAAAACGCTTTTTGAGCACTTCTAGATTAATATCCTCACTCTTGGATTTAACCAAACCTAAACAATCTTCAAAATCAACGCCTGTACCTCCACATGCTATTAGATGAACTTTTCTCCTTAAGAAACCATTCCACATACTTATATTGGCTAATAATCCTTCTTTATTTAATCTATATTTCATAACATATTTTGTATTTATGCATACACTAAATTGTATAGATTGATACACTTTATTGTATTATTTTATACAATATAAATATACAACATATATATAGATTTGTCAAGGTTATTTATCCTCTACATACAGTATATTATTCTGACTTAGAATCAGGTGGGTTACCAGTTACACCACGGGGCAGATCGCTATTATTGTAGTATTTTCAATAGATTCTGGCAAGTATAATTTCAAAAACTATTTTTTATTGAAGGATTATCTGAGGTTAAAAAAATACTCTTAATGAATTTACCAGTAATTCTCTTCAACCCAAGCATCAGCTCTCTCAATTGCACTCCAGGTACTCTTAGCATCTTCAGCTAAATTCATACCAAGCCCACAAATACCTGTCCCAATACCTTTTACTGTCTGACAGCCACTTACACCGACAATAAAAACAAGAAATAACAACCCTAAAACTAAATTACGCATTAGAACCTCCTTGTTTCCAATAATCAATTAATTTATTTAATCTTTGGCAAACTTTATCTTTGCCTAAAACTTCCATGGTTTCAAATAACCCCGGACCAATCCTTCTTCCAGTTAAAGCAATGCGAGTCGGATGAACTAAATCTTTCATTTTCAATCCTAAATCTCCAATTATAGCTCTAAACTCTTTTTCAATTGTTTCAATATTAAAATTTTCGATTAAATTTAACTTTTCTGCTAAAGTTTTGATTTCTTTAGAGAAATCCTTTTCTAAAATACTTTTGGTATCTTCATTATAATCGAAATCATCGTAAAAACAAAATCTAGCCCAATCAGTTAAATCTGATAGCTTACAAATTCTTCCTTGGAAAAGAGAGGCAACTTTTTCTAAATAACTTCTTTCTACATCTTTAGGAAGAAAATCTTTAGTCTTCAAAAAAGACTCTATGATATCAGTAAGCTCTCCTACTTCCATTCCTTTTATGTATTCAGTATTAACCCAATTCAGTTTATCTATAGAAAATACTGCTCCAGTCTTATTAACATCACTTATCTTAAAAAGATCTTTAGCCTCATCTAATGAAAATATCTCCTTATTATCTCCTGGCGACCAACCTAGGAGCAAGAGATAATTAGCTATTGCTTTAGATAAATAACCCATCTCTTTATACTCTCTGATTGAAGTTGCTCCGAATCTCTTAGAAAGCCTTCCTCCTCCTGGAGATAAAATCAAAGGAACATGAGCAAATTGCGGCACTTCAAAGCCTAATCCCTTATACATTAAAATCTGTTTAGGTGTATTAGATATATGATCTTCGCCTCTGATTACACAACTTATTTTCATTAGAGCATCATCAATACAACAACTAAAATTATAAGTTGGAGACTTATCACTTTTTATTATTACATCTTCGGTTTTAGGTAATTCAGTGAAAACAATTTTGCCACGAATTACATCATCTATTTCGACACTTTTGAAATCATATTTAAAAAATATTGCCCCATCTTTTTCATAAGCTTTACCTTCTTTAACTAACTTATCAGCATATTCGCGATAAATATCAAAACGTTTAGATTGATAATGAATTTCATCCCAGTTCATACCTAACCATTCTATACTCTCTAATATCTCATCAAGATACTCAGCTTTAGAGCGTTCAATATCCGTGTCTTCTACCCGTAAAATAAACTCACCACCAATATGCTTAGCATAAAGCCAATTAA
>JAVCBZ010000041.1 GCA_030765735.1 Candidatus Susulua stagnicola
ACCAGAAGCCTTAATAAAGAAATACTTCTATCATTTTTTTCGATAATTTTTGTTCTAGGATTTTTAGTAACTATCCTTGGTTTATTTTTTATCCAGCGCAATATTATTAATCGGACCCAGAAGGAAGCAACTTACGATTTAAAAGTAGCTAGCTTAACATATCAAAATGAAATAGAAGCCATTAAAAACAAATTCGCACTTACCGATACCATCAAGGATACAGATGCTTTAAAAGATATATTGGGGCTTGATTACATTGAGGATATTTCTAGTACCCAAAAGGCTGATCTAAAGAGCCAAATAGCTAAAAAAGCATTTAGTGGTATTGGGGTTGGCGGAACTAGAATTATAAATAAAGAAGAACTTGGGAATTTATCTGAGGAGTTACTGGATAAAACAAAAATAGATATTAAGTTTACTCCTAAATCATCACCGACTAAAGAAAAAAAAGTTGAAAATGTAATGGCGGTTGAATATGCTTTTCCGCTTTTTAGTGCAGACGGAGAAGTCAAGAGTGTACGCTATGGCGGAAAGATTATAAATAAAGATTTTTCATTAATTGATAGAATACATAATTTGGTATTTGAAAATGAATTCTATGCAAATAAGCCCATTGGCACAGTAACAATTTTCCAAGATGATGTAAGAATTGCGACCAATGTTTTAAACTCTAGTGGGCAAAGGGCTATAGGTACTAGAGTTTCTAAAGAAGTTTATGAACAGGTAGTTGGGGAAGGTAAAGCGTTTTTTAACAAGGCTTTTGTTGTAACTGACTGGTATTTAACTGCCTATGAGCCGATTAAAGATGTTTCCGGAAATATTATAGGGATTCTCTACGTTGGCATTCTTGAGAAGCCTTTTGTTGATTTAAGAAAAAATATTTTATTTTTGTTTTTATTGATAATTGTTGCCGTAACTTTTCTTTCAGTCATGCTTGCGATTATTCTTGCTTCTAAGATATCACGACCGGTAAAGATGATGCGTAAGGCTACTGCAAAGATATCTGAAGGTGACCTTGAGTATCGTTTAGACGGAAGTATTCCGGTTAAGGAATTAAATCAATTTGCGGCTTCCTTTAATATTATGGCTCAAAAACTTCATGAACGTGATGAGGGCTTAAAGGTTGCTAACCAAAAACTTGAAACCTTAAATAAAAGTTATCTGGATATGATTGGTTTTGTGTCTCATGAGCTAAAAGGTATTCTTGGCTCAATAGTAATGAATACCTATTCAATAAAAGACGGTTATTTAGGTCCCCTAAATCAAAAACAGCAAGATGCGGTTGATGCTACCGCAAAAAGTCTAGATCATTTTGAAACTATGGTAAAGAATTATCTTGATTTATCAAGAATTGAAAAAGGTGAACTTAAAATTTTTAAAAGCGAAGTAGATTTAAATGAAGACATTATTAAACCAGTAATTGAAAATTTTCAGAAACAAAGTCAGAAAGATAATACAACTGTTGAAAATTTAGTTTCCGAAAAAGTAAAGCTTAGTGTTGATAAGAGTTTAATTACGATTGTTTGTAATAATTTACTCGGTAATGCTTTTAAATATGGTAAATCTCGCGGCTTAATAAAAATTTTGTCACAGGATAAAGGTAATTATTTACAGATATCTTTTTATAACGATGGTTTACCTTTAGCTGATAGTCAGAAGAAAATGTTATTTAAGAAGTTTTCCCGTTTGCCTGTTTCTAAGAATATAAAAGGTACTGGGTTGGGTTTGTTTATAGTAAAAGAGATTATCGAAAAACATGGTGGAGAAGTTTGGGTAGAGTCAGAGGAAAGCGGCAACACATTTCATTTTACTTTATCGAAGGTTTAAAAGGAAAAGATGGTTCAGAATTCGAAAAATTTATTGCGTAAAGCGAAACAAAGAGCTATCCATCAAAATTTAGCTAAATGGACTGCCTCTACAAGAATTCATGTAGGTATGTCAACTTGTGAAATAGCGGCTGGTTCAAAAGTAGTCAAAGAAGTTTTAGAAAAACCTTTAAAGCCAAGCTCTTTATTGAAAATTGTAGAAAAATTGTTTAAGAGAGCAAGATAAACAAGGTATTTTATGCAGACTAATAAGAAAATTGATGTAAAAAAATTTACCGCGAAGTGGAAAAGTAAAAAAGGTAATCTTGTAATGATACTTCATGAAATTCAAAATTATTACGGTTATATACCAAGAGGTATTTCTCTGGAACTTTCAAAAGTTTTAGATATACCACTTGCTAGGATATATGAAGTAATAACTTTTTATAATTATTTTAGACTTAAGCCTCACGGCAAATATAAAATTTCTGTTTGTATGGGGACGGCTTGTTATTTAAAAGGTGCAGAAGATATACTCTCTGAGCTAAAGAGTATCTTACATATTGATGTTGGTCAGACTACTAAAGACGGAATTTTTACAATTGAAGTAGTTCGTTGTTTAGGTTGTTGTGGCTTAGCACCGGTGATTATGGTTGAGGGCAAGATATATGGAAAGCTTACTAAAGAAAAGATACCGGAGATTGTTGCAAAGTATGCCGAAAAGGAATAATAGAGCCAAA
>JAVCBZ010000046.1 GCA_030765735.1 Candidatus Susulua stagnicola
AAAATACTAGTCTACAATAACAAGACTGTAATCTTCGACTAATACTAATCATACAAATAGCAAAAAGATAAAGGATGAAGGATAAAGGAAAAAGGATAAAACTAGGATTACTTGTTGGTTTCGCAGTACTTATTCTGACCGGATGCCCGGCTCCAAAGCATAAAGAGGATAAATTAGTCATCTGGCATTGGATGAGTGATAGAAGAGATGCTTTTAACCAATTAGCTGAAAAATATACTCAAGAGAATGGATTAGAAGTAGAATTTAAATTGTTCTCCCCTCCAGAATTATATTCCCAAAAAATAATTGCTGCTGCTCGAGCAAAAACTCTTCCCGATATATTTGGAATTTTAGGTAGACGAAAAACTCTATCGTCCTTTATTAAAGCCGGTTATATCTTAGATCTTTCATCATATATGAACAATAAGATTAATAGCAAAGAAAAAAACGATAGACTATGGAAAGATAGCTTTTATCCTACAACCTTGAAAATGGTAACTTTTAATCCAAACAACAATTATGCTGTTGATCCTGGTATCTACGGAGTCCCTATTGATACTGCAATCATGCAATTTGTCTATAATAAAAATCTATTTGAAAAAGCTGGCTTAGATCCCAATAAGAGCCCTGAAACCTTAGACGAATTCATAACCTTAGCCCAAACCATAGGAACTGAGTCTTCTGTAACTGGGTTTATATGCGGATGGGGAGAAGATTGGTTACTTAATGCTTTAGCTGTTGAATGGGCGCTAAATAGCATGGGCGAAAATAATTTTTTTAAAACAATTGAAGGAGAAATAGCTTATACTGACCCTGAGTGGATAAAGGTCTTTACAATCTTTGCTAAATTAAAAGATTCAGGAATCTTAGCTCCTAATATAGCTACCATGACTAATAAAGAAGCTGAGTCAGCTTTTTCCAAAGAAAAGGCTGTTTTTTCTTTTAATGGTAGCTGGTCAGTAAATGTCTACAAACAACTTTCAGAAAAGCTAAACTATGGTTTTTTCTCTTTGCCAAAAGTATCTAGTGAGTATCCAACAAAAGTATGGGGCGGAGCCGGTTCTTCTTTATTAATTGATGCTAACTCTTCTAAGAAAGACCAAGCCGTAGAATTCTTAAAATGGCTCAGTGCAAAAGATCAACAAGAATTTTTAGCTAAAGAAACAAATAATTTACCAGCAATCAAAAATGTTGACGAAAATTTACCTTTGATACTTAAAGGTTTACTTGGCAGTTTCACCAATTTGACTCATCCTGATATTTGGCCTAAAGATGAAGATCCACGAGTCATTGAAACTATGAACCGCGGATTGCAACAAATTGTTATGGGATTAAAAACTCCTAAACAAGTTGCTGAAGAAATACAGAAAAAAAAGGAAAAGGTATCAAATAAATGAAGGCAACCCTAAAAGATAAAGCTGCAAGTTTTTCATTTGTATTACCAGCTTTAATTATTTTTTCTCTTTTTTACATTTACCCATTTATTTATAGTTTTATCCTAAGCCTAACTAATTATAATATGATTGGTAAGTTTAATCTTAGAGAATCTTTTGTTGGCTTACAAAATTTTAAAGATATTGCTAGCGATGGCGACTGGTGGAAGGCAATGTACAATGGCGCTTTTATTACTTTTTGGGCCTTATCATTTCAAAATATCTTAGCTCTTATGCTAGCCTTATCAATAAGCCAGGTAGTAAGAATGAATAAATTTTATCGAGTTGTATTTTTTATTCTTCCAATTTTATCAGAAATCGTTATTGGTTTACTCCTCAGGCGGCTTATGCTTTCAGAGCCAACAGGCCATGATATTTTAAATCATATAGTTAATAATTTAGGTCTAGGTTTTCTAGCTCAAGACTGGATCAGTGGAGAAAGAGTACGTTTAATTACAGCTTTAGTCCATTGTTGGAAAGGATTTGGTTGGGCTTTTGTAATTTTCTTAGCTGGTTTGCAAGCAATACCCGAACAATTGTATGAAGCAGCTAGAATTGATGGTGCAAATGCTTGGCAAAGTTTTCGAAAAATAACTTTGCCATTGCTTATGCCAGTTATTACTTTAATTATGGTTATTACAATTATTGGTACAATGTCGGCTTTTGCCATGATTTTAGCTTTAAATCAAGGCGCTGGAGGGGAGACTACAGTCCCAATAATGATAATCTATAATCATTTAGGAACTGGTTTGGCTGGATTAGCTTGCGCTGAAGGATTAGTTTTAGGAGTGACTCTTATACTAATATCTTTTACAATGTTTTTTGTATCAAAAAAAGTAAGGAAAAAATATGGCTTGTTGCCAGACTAAAAAAATAGTTACTTTAATAATTCTTCATACTTTCTTGCTAAGTGTGGCTTTAAGTTGCATATTTCCATTTCTTTGGATGGTAAATGCTTCATTCAAAACTAACACTGAATTTAACAGTGACTACGGCTTAAAACCAGCTTCTAGTCTCCTATTAGATAATTACAATCAAGTTATTATTAAGAGTGGATTTTGGCGTTATTTTGTAAATAGTCTTATTTATACTTTTACTACAGTTATCCTAATCGTTTTTATCTCATCTCTAGCTGCCTATTCATTTTCACGTTTACAATTTCCTGGTAAAAACATTATATTTTATATGTTCTTAGCCGCTATGATGATACCTCTTCCAGCTGGTTTTGTTCCAGTCTATGTGTTATTACAACAATTAGGGCTTTTGAATCGAACTGGCTATGTTCTAGCAATGAGCAATATGGGCTTATCAATAAGCATCTACCTATTAAAAACTTTTTTTGACCAAATACCTAGAGACTTAGAAGATACTGCTAAAATTGATGGTTGTAATAAAATACAAACTTGGTGGCATGTAGGAATGCCTCTAGTTACTCCAGCTTTAGGGGTAGTTATAATTTTTAACGCTCTAAATGTTTGGAATGAATTTATCTTAGCATCAATGATTTTTGTTGAAAAAAAATTCATGCCTTTGCAAGCTGCTCTCCTGCAATACTCTGGAGAACAAATCACGAATCATGTTTTAATCATGACTGCTTTAACTGTCACCGCTTTACCAATAATTGTGCTTTATATTTTTATGCAAAAACAATTTATTAAAGGAATAACCGCAGGAGCAACATTAAAATGAAAACAAAAAACAAAGGTCAGGAGTCAGGAGTCAGAGGTCAGAGGTCAGAGGTCAGGGATCAGGGGTCAGAGGTCAAAGGTCAGAGGTCAGGGATCAGAGTTTTCTGTTTTCTATTTTCTATCTTCTATCTTCTATCTTCTGTCTTCTGTTATGCTCGAGAATCTTCTGGCTATGTAAATGAAGCTTGGTCTCACTTAGGAAAACGAGAATTTACTGAAACCAACTCCGTTGTTGATGAATGTATTGAAAAATACTCTTCCTTAGCTGATGATCAAGCTAAAATCTTAACCAGCTTTCCTACTAAAGGCGAAGAAAAAAATTACAAAATTATGAATGATGTAGCTACTTGCTATTTCATTAAAGGTGAAGCTTTAATGCGCGAAGGAAAAACTGAACAAGCAAAAACTACTTTTACTGAGGTTATCAATAAATATCCTTATTCTCAAAGTTTTGATCCTCGCGGCTGGTACTGGTCAATAAAAGAAAAATCTAAAATTACTTTAAAAAAACTTGAAACTGGTAGAGTGGAAGAAGAAACAGAAGAAGAAGAAATCGTTATAAGCAAAATTAAGCTTTATGATCAAGGAAAAGAATTTCCAGTTGATTACGCTCGTTATGGAGAGTTTAAAAATATTGGCGAAGAAAATTATAAGTATGTGATTATAAATCCTGTTGAACTAGCTAAAGCAACCGGAGAGGGAATTTACCCTAATTCTACATCAGTTAAGTTTGACCCAGAATTTGTTAAAATTAAAAAAACATTATTTAAAATTGATCACTGGAAAATTGCAAATAGTCGTGACTTAAGTACAGCTTTTTATAAATGGCATATAACTCCAGAATCAGAAGCGATAAAACAATTCATTCGAGCTGAATTATTAGAACGAAGCGGCTTAATTAAACATGCTATTAAAAGTTATTACGCAATTTTAGTTCATTTTCCCCGTAGTTACAGCTGGACCTATTGGCATACTCCTTGGTATGTTGGTAAAGCTGCATTATATAGAATAAAATATCTCTTGTACCATAACCCTAAGTTAGATATCGTTCTTGAGGGTGGAGAAATTAAAATAATCAATGGTTATGATAATGATATTCGCAATGATATATTCTTGGTAGATCCAGGAAAATTAAGATCTTTAACTTTTTGGGAAAAGAAATTTTCTTTTAATAAATATAGTAAAAAAAGAAAACTCCTAAAAAAAACTTTTGAAACTAATGGTAAAAAAGTAAAGTTAGTTAAATATGATAGTGGAGATTGGCAATTATTTGTCGATGGAAAACCTTTTATGCTCAAAGGAATGACTTACGGTCCAACCCGAGTAGGGGAATCCCCAGATGATGGAAGTATGCAAAACTGGACCACTCAAGACTTAAACAACAACTCAATCATAGATTCGCCCTATGAAAGTTGGGTTGATAAAAACCAAGATAATCAACAAAATAAAGGGGAAATCGCTGTTGGCGACTTTCAATTAATGAAAGAAATGGGTGTAAATAGCCTACGACTTTATCATCAACCCTTTAAATTAAATAAAAAAATGCTTGGACAAATGCACCAAAAGTATGGTATATATATACTAATAGGTGATTTCCTTGGAAAATATGCTTTAGGAAGTAATGCAGACTGGAAAGAAGGAACTGATTACGATAACCCGGAGCATCAAAAGAATATGCTTGAAAGCGTAAAGAAAATGGTTCAAGAGTTTAAAAATGAACCATATGTTCTGATTTGGCTACTGGGTAATGAAAATGTTTATGGATTAGGATGTAATGCTGATGAGAAACCTGAAAGTTTCTTTAAGTTTGCCAATAAAGCAGCTCAGTTAATTAAATCTCTAGATCCCCAAAAAAGACCAGTTGCTATTGTTTCCGGAGATGTACTGCATCTGGATATATTTGCTAAGAATTGTCCAGATATAGATATTTTTGGAGCTAATTGTTATCGCGGAAAATATGGATTCCTAGATTTTTGGGATGAAGTCAAGCGAGTAACTGATAAACCAGCAATGATTGCTGAGTATGGTACTTCTTCCTATGCTAAAGGATATTCTAAGGAAGAATCTGAGGACTACCAAGCTCAATACCATAAAGATTGTTGGACAGACATTCTTTGTAATGCTTCAGGCTTTGGTGCTGGTAATGCTTTAGGAAGTTTTGTTTTTGAATGGATAGATGAATGGTGGAAAGCTTATGAGCCTACTTATCATGACAAAAAAGGAGTTGCATCTGGTCCGTTCTTAGACGGATATTATCATGAAGAATGGTTTGGCGTATGCGGCCAAGGAGATGGCATGAATTCTCCTTATTTAAGAAAACTTAAGCCAGCATACTTTACTTATAAAGAACTTTGGAATTAAAACTAATAACCAATTGCATAAGGAAAGCAAAAAAACAAGGAGGTCGAATGCGTAAAGTACTTTTTGGTATAATTTTTGGAGCATTGTTTTGTTCAATGACATTAACTGGATTCTGCCAGGAACAGAAAAAAGATTTTTATGTCTACAATGATAAGAATTCTCCACTTAACCATTTTATTCCTAGTGGATTTATGGGAGATCATAATGACATAAAATTTAACGACCAGGCAACCAATGAAATGGCTACTGGAGCAACTTCAATAAAGATAACTTATACAGCTAAAGCTAATCAAGGTAATAAATGGGCTGGTATTTACTGGCAATCTGCACAAAATAATTGGGGTAACAGAGAAAGTGGTTACGACTTAAGTAATTACAACAAATTAGTTTTTAAAGCTAAAGGTGCTGTTGGCGGTGAAGTTATAACAGAAATCAACGTTGGTGGTATAACTACTAACCTTTTTACCGGAAAACCAGTAGCCTTCCCGGATAGCTCTGAAGTTAAATCTGGTCCAATAAGATTAACTAATAAATGGCAAGAATACTCAATTAATTTAGTTGAAAAAGATTTATCCTATATTAATGGCGGCTTAGCAATAATTTTTGGTACTGCTCAAGCTGAAGAAGAACAAACCATTTACATTGATGATATTCGTTATACTCAAGAAAAAGGACTACAAAAAGAAAGTAAAGGGATCAATCTTCCATTTTATGTTTATGCAGATAGCAGTTCTTTAGATAACCATTATATTGCTAGTGGGTGGATGCCAAATGCCTTAGCCGCAAAAGATATAAATTGGGATATCAATTGGAAAAACTATCCTTTTAGTGGTAATACCTGTATTAGAGTAGGCTATAAAAATAATTCAGGAACTCGTTGGGCTGGAATTTACTGGCAAAACCCAGCAATGAACTGGGGAACTATAGCTAATGCTGGCTTTGATTTACAAGGAGCAAGCAAACTCACCTTTTGGGCTAGAGGAGATAAAGGAGGAGAGGTGATAACTGAATTTAAAATAGGTGGACTTCTGTCTGGTGAATATTATGATTCTGATAGCGCGAGTCTTAGCCTAGTCACACTAACTAAAGAGTGGAAACAATATGAAATTGATTTGAGAGGTAAAGATCTCTCTTACATAATCGGCGGTTTTTGTTGGGTTACAAGTATCGATGTGAATAATCCTGAAGGTATTGTATTCTATTTAGATGAGATCAAGTACGAAAAATAAGGCTTTAATCAAACCTTAAAAGTTAATTTGTGATAATTATGAAAAAAATTATAGGAATTTTCTGCATTTTAGGTTTTATTCTGTATCTGACAACAACCACTGCATTTTCTGCAACTAAGATTGAAATAAAATCTAATCAAGATGGCGGATACATACTCTACGTAGATGGAGAAGCTTTGCTAATAAAAGGTATCGGTTATAATCCTACTCCTATAGGCAAAGGTCATGACTATGATTTTTTCTCAGATCCTAACAAGCCTTGGCTAGTTGATGGTAAATTAATGAAAGAGGCTGGGATAAATTGCATAAGAATATATTCCCCCGGAAAAGATTTAGAAAAAGTAAAAGAATTTATAAGCGATATGTATAAGAATTATGGTATTTACACCCTTATGAGTGATTGGCTAGGTTTATGGGATTATCCTCGAGCAAATTACTCCGATCAAGCTTTTAAAGATGGAACAAAAAACCGAATCCTAAATGTTGTTAAAACTCTTAAAAATGAACCTGGACTTCTAATGTGGATTCTTGGCAATGAGAACAATTACACATTTTCAGGTAAAATTGGTTTTTGGACTTCATCAGAAATAGAAAAAATTGATGATCCACAACAAAAACAAATAAGAAAAGCTGAAATCTACTACAATTTTGTTAATGATTTAGCAAAAAGCATTAAAGAGATTGACCCTATCCATCCGGTAACTTTAGGAAATGGAGAAGATAATTTTCTTACAGTTGCATCAGGCATCTGTAGCAATATTGACGCTCTATCAATAATAATCTATCGTGGAAAAAGATTTGGTAATCTCTTTAGCAATATCAGAAAGTCGTTTAACAAACCAATTCTATTGTCAGAATTTGGATGTGACTCTTACAATGCTTATAAAAAACTTGAAGACCAAGAAATTCAAAGTGAATTCATATTAGCACAATGGAAAGACCTGTATGACAATACTGCCTTTGGTGGAAAAAAAGACGGTAATGTTTTAGGCGGAGTGACTTTTGAATGGGTTGATGAATGGTGGAAATATAATGAAAGCTATGAAGAAGGATGGACTATCCACAATACAGAGGCAAATTGGTCTCACGGAGCTTACTTCTACGATATCAGGGCTAAAGACAATCTTAATATGAATGAGGAATGGTTTGGATTAGTTGGTTTATCTGAAGAAATGATTGATGGTTTAAACAAAAGGCTTCCTAAAAAAGCATATTATGCTTTAGCCCAATATCTAAACACTTTAAAGCTTAACTCCCTAAATAAATGTATAAAGGCAGAGTAAACTCATGTTTCCCCTAAAACATGCCTTAAATCTTTAAATAAATCTTTTTTATAATTTCTTAATTTGATATAATATCACTGATGAAAAACTATTGGTATTTAGCTTTCAGTTTCTCTTTTTTCTTTCATCTTGCTATTATTACCGAGATACCTCAAGCGATTAAAAAATCTTTCTCTAAAGGAGAAAAAATAACTAATACCAAACAAGCCAAAAAAACAAAAGAAATTAAGATATATCCCCAACAAATAGAAGAAATAATTAAGAAGCCTATACTAGCTCCAACAAATTTAAAACCACTTCCTTATCTTGATAATACTATAAACGAATTAACACAAAACAATATTTTCTCGCCATTACAAAAACCACAAATCTTTGAAAAAAACATAAAAGAAATTGTTTTTAAAAAAATTACTACAGCAACTGATAAAGCTTTGCAAAAAAATTCAGCTTACATGAACTATTATCGCCTAATTCGTGAAAAAATTAAAAACAACGCCTACCATAATTACAAAAGTGAAAACAAAGGTGAGCTCTTATTAAGCTTCCTTATTGATAAAGATGGTACCTTAAAAAAAGTTGATCTTACTCCCAAATCAACAAAAAATAGTGATTTAAGAAAAATCGCTTTAAAAAGCATTCGGGAATCTGCTCCTTTTCCTAAATTCCCCAATGAATTGCAACAATACACTCGTCTTCAATTTAATATATATATATATTTTAAAAATGATTAATCTAATTATCAAGGGTTGACATTTTTATTAAGAATTGTTATCCTATTTAAAATATTAAAGATGGAAAGAAATCCAATTGTAAATGGAAAATTTTATCCTGATCAGTCTTCAAGCTTGAAGGCAATGATTCAGGGTTATAACCTTAAAAGTTCTTTGAAAACAACAGCTAGAGGTATAGTTCTTCCTCATGCTAGTTTTACGTATTCTGGTTGTGTAGCTGCAAGCACAGTAAATAAAGTTTTGCCTAAAAAAAGATTGCTTATTTTAGGACCAAACCATAGTGGAAAAGGAGCACGTTTTAGTCTTTGGCCAGGAGATTCTTGGAAAATTCTTAACAAAAATATTAAGATTGATAAAGAATTAGCTAAAGCAATTTTAAACAAAGGCAACAATATTCAAGAAAATGCTTTAGCTCATGCAACAGAACATTCTATTGAAGTAGAATTACCAATTCTTGATTATTTTTTCAATGATTTTAAATTTGTACCAATAGCTTGCCAAAATGGAACTATTGTTGAATATCAAAAAGTTGCTAAACAAATCTTTGAAGCAATAAACAGTTTAAAAGGCTTAAAAGAAGAAATTCTTCTTGTTGCCTCAAGTGACTTCACACATTATGAGCCCGATCAAGTAGCAAGAAGAAAAGATCTACAGGCTATAGAGGCAATTATTAACTTAGACGAAGAAGAACTAATCAATCGAATTCACAAAGAAAATATAACTCTTTGCGGAGAAGCGCCTCTAGCAATATTTATTTCTTGCCTAAAGCAGTTGGGCGCAAAAAAATCTCAAGTAATATTATACCAAACCAGTGGTGATGTTACTGGAGATAAGGAATCAGTAGTCGGTTATGCTGGTATAATTATTCAATGAAAGGATGAAGGAAAAAGGTAAAAGGTAAAAGTAAAGAAAAATATCTACTTTATCCTTCTTCCTTCAGCCTTTATCCTTATTAATAAGGAGGTCAATTGTGAACCAAGATTCAACAAAAAAAATAGATCAAGATTGGAAAAACCAAGTCGACAAAGAAAGGGAAACAGCTCAAGGTAAGAATGAAGCTTATCATCAACCAACCTTTACCATTTTCGTTTCTTCCTTAGGCATGCAAGCTATGATTGCAATGGGTAAGCTCGATAATCCAATAACAAAAAAGAAAGACATAAATTATGATCAAGCCCGTTTTTTGATCGATACTCTGGGAGTAATCCAAGAAAAAACAAAAGGTAATCTTGATGAAAATGAAGCCAAAGCTATCGAAGAATACCTCTTTAACCTACGGATGGTGTATGTTGAGGGAAAAAAGGATGCTTAATGAGAAAATTTTAAAAATTATTGCTTGCCCCAAGTGTAAAAAAGATGTAATCTTAAGAGATGAAAAAATAATCTGTACTAATTGTAACACCCAATATCCAATAAGAAACAACATACCGATTATGATAGCAGAGGAGGCAGAACTAAATGAAAACCTTAAGTAAAATTTTAATTATTCATGGTCCGAACCTACATCTTTTAGGAAAAAGAGAGCCGGAAATTTATGGGAATTTCACTCTAGATCAAATAGATGAAGAATTAAAGCTAAAAGCTTCAAAAGAAGCAATAGAAATTGAGACTTTCCAATCTAATTCTGAAGGAGATATCGTAGAAAAAATTACTACTACTGACTATAATCTTTTGATTATAAATCCTGCTGCTTATACCCACACCTCTGTAGCTATACGTGATGCTTTGTTAGGCGTAAATAAGCCTACCTTGGAAGTACATCTTTCTAATATATACAAACGAGAGGATTTTCGCAAAAAATCTCTGATTAGCGATATCGTAATAGGAATCATTGCTGGTTTTGGTAAGGAAAGTTATTTTCTTGCCTTTAGCGCTGCAATAAACATTCTTAAAGATAGATCTTCGGAAGCAAAGTGAAAACAAGAATTAGTAACTGCTCAAAAAAGCTTAGAAAGCTTAATCTGGACGCTATTCTAATCACTGATCCCAATAATATTGCCTACCTTACTAACTTCAAAACTGATAGTGGATACCTGCTCTTAACTCAAGATGGAGAACTAACTTACTTTACTAATTTCCTATACAAAGATGCTGCCAAAGAAATAAAAAATTGTAAATTACTTATATCTACTAATAAGTGTAATATTTTCGCCCTTATCTGTAAGGAAATCAAAAAACTAGATTTCAGCATTCTTGGCTTTGAAGCTAAGAATTTACCTCTCCTAGAATACAAAACCATAACTAATTACTTATCAGCCATAGCAATCGATTTTGTTGAAACTAAGGATTTAGTAGAAGAAACAAGAATGATTAAAGATAAGCAGGAAATTTCTTATATAAAAAAATCAAATCAAATAAGTAAGCAAGCTTTTGAATTTGCTAAAGAAATTTTTGATCCAACAATTAGCGAAAAAAATTTAAGTATTGAAATTGAAAGGTTCTTGCGACTCAAAGGTGACAGAGATATAGCTTTCCCAAATATAGTTGCTTCTGGTAAAAATACAGCTTTTCCTCATCATCTGCCTGGAGATAAAAAAATAAGTAATGAAATTCTCCTAATCGACTTAGGCTCAAAATATTATGGATATTGCGCTGACTTGACAAGGGTATTCTTCTGGGGTAAAATGCCTATTCTTTTACGAAGAGTATACGATACAATAAGAAAAGCTCAACAGGAAAGCGTAAAGAAAATACGAGATGGCATCCGGGTCTCTGAGATAGACAAAGTAGCTCGTGAAATTATTGACAAAAAAGGCTGGGGTAAATATTTTGGTCATGGCCTAGGCCATGGAGTTGGTCTTTGTGTCCACGAGCTTCCGATGATTGGGCCAAACTGCAATCAAATCTTAAAAGAAGGCATGATTATAACTATAGAGCCAGGCATATACCTTACAAACAAATTTGGAATACGGTTAGAAGAAATGGTTTTAGTAAAAAAGGATAAAGGAGAGATACTTTAGTGGGAATTTCCATAGGTGAATTAAAACCATCGATGCCGATTATTTACAATGATGAGCTATATAGCATTATAGATTGTGAGCATGCAAAACTAGGAAGAGGTGCAGCTTTTTGTAGAGTTAAAATTAAAAATTTAAAAACTGGACAAATTCGTGAATGCACTTTACGAGATTCTGACAATGTTCAAATAGCTTATGTTGAAAAAAGAAAGCTACAATATCTATATGCATCAGAAGTTCATTATCACTTTATGGATTTAGAAACCTATGAGGATTTAGTTTTAGATGAACTTCAAATAAAAGAAAAGGTAAGCTGGTTAAAAGATGATTTAGAATTAATTGGTCTTTATTTTGAAAACAAATTAATTGATTTAGAAATACCAATTTCTTTAGAGTTGAAAGTAATTGATACTATGCCTGGATACAGAGGCAATACTGTAAAAGCAGGAACCAAAACAGCTAAACTTGAAACTGGCTTAGTTATCAACGTTCCTCTTTTTATTAATAACGGAGACATATTAAAAGTTGATACTCGTAATAAAGAGTACTTGTCACGAAAATAATTTAGGAGGTTTTTATGGAAATAAAAAAACTAAAAGAATTTATCAAATTCATGGACGATAACAACCTCAATGAGATAGAAATTGAAGAAGAGGGAAAACGCATACGCCTAAAAAAGAATTCCTCTGGCCAACCAGTGGTTGTTTCTCAAGCCCCATCACCAATTGTCTCAAAACCTGTACAAAGCGAACCAGCAAAATTAAACACTATTGAAATAAAATCACCAATGGTTGGAACTTTTTACGCAGCACCTTCACCCGGAGCAAAACCTTATGCAGAAATAGGTCAAGTTCTGAAACCTGGTGACGTAGTTTGCATCATTGAGGCTATGAAATTAATGAATGAGATCAAAGCTGAAATTGGTGGTAAGATTGTCCAGGCTTTAGTTGAAAATGGTAATTCAGTTGAATTTGGCCAAGCTCTTTTTACAGTTGAACCAATTTAAAGGTTATAAACATACGGGCAACCGCAGGGATTGCCCCTACAATATACTATTATGTTTTCAAAAATATTAATTGCTAATCGAGGAGAAATAGCTATTCGAATAATTCGAGCTTGTAAGGATCTAGACCTTAAAACCGTAGCTGTTTATTCTGAAGCTGATAAAAATTCTCTACATTTAGAATTTGCTGATGAAGCTATTTGTATTGGAGGATCTTCTTCAACTGATAGTTATCTCAACATATCCCGCTTAATTAGTGCAGCTGAAATCACTGATTGTGATGCTATCCATCCTGGTTATGGTTTTTTAGCTGAGAATCCAGGCTTTGCAGAAATCTGTGAATCTTGCGGTATAAAATTTATTGGTCCAACTGTTGAAAATATCCGCCTTATGGGAGACAAAATTCAAGCAAAAAAAAGCATGCGCAAGGTGGGAATCCCTTTAATTCCTGGCAGTGAAGGAAAAATCAAAGATAAAGAAGAAGCCCTAGAAATAGCTAAAAAGATAGGTTACCCTTTAATTTTGAAAGCTAAAGCTGGTGGAGGCGGAAAAGGTATGCGAATATGCCATAGTGACGTTAGACTAGTTAGTGCTTTAATGGCTGCTCAATCTGAAGCTAAAGCTGCTTTTGGTGACTCGGAAATTTACATGGAAAGATTTCTTGAGAATCCCAGACATATTGAAGTTCAAATAGCCGCTGATAATTACGGTAACGTAATCTATCTCGGAGAAAGAGATTGTAGTATTCAAAGAAGGCATCAAAAAATTATTGAAGAAACTCCATCTCCAGCCGTAGACAACCGTTTAAGAAAAAAATTAGGTGAATTATGCGTTCAAGCAACAAAAGCCATAAACTATCAAAATGTTGGTACAATAGAATTCTTACTTGATGCTCAAGGCAACTTTTATTTCATGGAAATGAATACAAGAATACAAGTAGAACATACAATAACTGAAGAAGTGACCAATATAGATTTAGTCAAACTACAAATAAGTCTAGCAGCTGGAGAAAAATTAAAAATAAAACAAGAAGATATTAAAATGAACGGTTCATCAATTGAATGCCGAATTAATGCTGAAGATCCTGAAAAAAACTTTATGCCTTCTCCAGGAAGAATAGATTTCTGTTATATTCCTGGGGGCAAAGATATTCGTGTCGATACTCATATATATTCAGGTTACACTATTCCGCCATTTTATGACTCCCTTATTGCTAAAGTAATAACTAAAGGTCAAAATCGTAATGAAGCCTTAATAAAAATGAGCAGAGCTTTGGGAGAATTTTTAATTGAACCGATAAAAACAACTGCTGGATTTTGTAAAGAAGTAATTAATAATCCTGATTTCAAAAGAGGAAAATACCATACTGGATTTCTAGAAAAATTTCTAGAGAATCAGAACGAATAAAAAGGAGGTTATAATGGGTTTCTTAACAGTTTTGATCTATATTATTTTATCCCTTACCACAGGTATAATCCTTATTGGCCTATCTTTAGAAATGATTACTGTAGACACAATCACTGCTTATTTAACTAAAATTCCAGCTGACTTTCCTTTAAAACTAATCGTTATTTTAATAGGCTTGTTGCTCATACTCATTTGTTTACGTTATATACAAGCGTCCTTCCAACGTTTGAGAAGAAATAAATCTATAAGCTTTGACTCTAACGAAGGTAAAGTAAGTATTACCTTAGTCGCTATTGAAGATATGTTAAAGAAAATGTTAGAATCAAAAACTGAGGTATCAAGAATAAAACCTAAGGTTCTCCTCAAAAGAAAAGGCATAGAGGTGCTTGCTCGCGGTGTACTGACTACTGAAGTTAATTTAGTCGATTTTACTAAAGAAATACAAGAACAAATAAAAGAAAAAATGAATAATCTCTTGGGTGAAGATAAAAAAGTCCAAGTTAATCTAGAAATCAGAAAAATTGCCTTAAATAAAAAAGATTTACTGGTTGAAGATAAAGAACCTGAAGTGCCTTTTAGAAATTACGATTAATTACTGGTAAAAGGGTAGATTGGTAGAAGAGTGGATGAGTAAAAACTCATAAATTCATTAACCCATATACCCGTAAATAATAAAGGAGCAGAAATGAAAATTGGTATTCTTACTGGCGGTGGTGATTGTCCAGGTTTAAACCCAGTTATCCGAGCAGTGGTTAGAAAAGCTATACTTAACAATGATCAAATTCTAGGCTTGCGCTATGGATGGAAAGGCTTAATAGACAAAGAAACTATTCCCCTAGATATACATTCAGTATCAGGAATTCTTCACAGAGGAGGCACTATCTTAGGTACATCTCGTACTAATCCTTATAAAAAAGAAGGTGATTCCCAAAAAGCTATAGCAAATTTTAAAGAACTTGGCTTAGACGCTTTAGTAGCTATTGGAGGAGAAGATACTCTAGGCGCAGCAACAAAGCTTCATAAAGATGGTCTAAATACTATTGGAGTTCCTAAAACAATAGACAATGACTTAGGAGCAACTGATTTTACCTTTGGTTTTGACACTGCAGTGAATATTGTAACTGAATGTCTTGATCGACTACACACCACTGCTGAATCTCATAACCGTGTTATAGTTGTTGAGGTTATGGGTCGTCACGCTGGCTGGATTGCTGCCTATTCTGGAATAGCAGGAGGAGCTGACTATATACTTATTCCTGAACTAGCAATTGACATTGACGAGGTGTGTCAATCATTAAAAAAACGTCATGATAGAGGTAAAAATTTTAGCATTGTTGTAGTAGCTGAAGGTGCTTTTTTTAAGAATGAGAATGTAGCACTTCAAGAAAAAAAACTAGATGCTTTTGGTCATGTAAGGTTAGGCGGAATAGGCCATACTCTAGGTACAATGGTTGAACAAAAAACTGGGTATGAAACAAGAGTAACAGTTTTAGGTCATATTCAAAGAGGTGGCACCCCATCAGCTTTTGATCGAGTCTTAGGAACAAGATTCGGAGCAAAAGCCTATGATTTAGTAAAAAATGGCCAATTCGGAAGAATGGCTAGCTTAAAAGGCAATGAAATTGTAGACGTTGCTTTAGAAGAAGCAACTGCGAAGTTAAAAACTCTTGATATGAAAATTTATGATATAGCTAAAATATTTTTTAGCTAAAAACAATTTATTTTATGGAAGAAACTATTATAAAAGCCATAAGCAAACACAAAGAAGCACTACAAATTCTTGAAGAAAAAATCTTGGATATAGTTAAAATTGCTTCTTTGTTTATTGAAAGCCTAGAGGCTGGAGGCAAAATTATCTTTATTGGTAATGGTGGTAGTGCTGCTGATTCTCAACATCTAGCTGCAGAATTAGTTGGACGCTTCAATAAAAATCGAAAAGCTTTAGCAGCAATAGCTCTTACCACTGACACCTCAATCCTTACAGCAATTGGTAATGATTTTGGCTTTGATCAAATATTTTCTCGACAAATCGAAGCTTTAGCTGGAAACAAGGATCTTATAGTTGGAATATCAACTTCAGGACAATCAAAAAATATCATAAAGGCTATAGAGACAGCTAAGGCTATTGGATTGAAAAGCATTGGTTTTCTAGGCAAAGATGGGGGAAAGATAAAAAACCTAGTTGATCTCGATTTAACTATTTCTTTAGATAACACGCCAAGCATACAAGAAATGCATATATTAGCTGGTCATGTTATCTGCGAAATGGTTGAAAATCATTTTAGCAGTATTGAAGAATCTATTTAATTTAGATGTACTTTATTAAGATACAGAGCTCTTCTAAATCCCACTAAAAGTAATGGGTAAAATTAAAAATCTTAAAAATTTAGAATCCGATATATCCAATCTAAAGCGTAAGGGTAAAACAATAGTCTTTACTAATGGTTGTTTTGACATTCTTCACCTAGGACACCTAAAAATCTTAAAAGAAGCTAAGCAAAAAGGAGATATACTAGTTGTTGGATTAAATTCTGATACTTCAATAAAAAAGATAAAAGGTCCCCAACGTCCAATTGTAAATCAAAAGACTAGAGCAAACATTTTAGCAAACATGATTGGAGTCGATTATGTTATTCTTTTTAACCAAGCCACTCCTTATAACTTAATTAAAAGAATTAAACCTGATATTTTAGTTAAGGGCGGTGATTGGAAACAAGATAAAATAGTAGGAAACGAATTAGTTAAAAAAGTTTATCGAGTAAAGCTCTGTCCAGGACATTCTACTACTAGCATAATTAATAAAATAAAAAAAAGTGGCTGAAGAAGGCGTATTAAGAGTTATTGATGCAAATTTTAACCGTTGTAAGGAAGGTTTACGGGTTGTTGAGGATATATTCCGTTTTATCATTAAACAAAATGCTCTAAGAGAAAATTTACGTAAGTTACGTCACGCTTTAGACAAGATAGCCCAAGAAAAAATTATTAAACAAGCAATTCTTAGTCGAGATTCTAAAAACGATCTCGGGAAAAAGTGTGACAGCTTAGAGATAAACCGTAAAAACGTAAACAGTCTTATCTACATTAACCTTCAAAGAGTTAAAGAATCTTTAAGGGTACTCGAGGAATTTTTTAAGTTAATTATTCCGAAGCATGTTTCAAAAATTAAAAAAATACGCTATGAAGTCTATGGATTGGAAAAAGAAATTCTTAAAAAATGGCCTCCTTTACGTAATCCTCGACAAAGAAGTAATTGATAAGGCTAAAATTAATATCTTCCTTTTAGCTAAAAAATTAGCTTATTTTGGTGTTGATATTTTTCAACTTAGAGCAAAGGGGCTTACTGATAAAGAATACCTATCAATAGCTACAAAGCTTTCAAAAGTTATTCAAAAAAGGAAAAAATTATTTATTGTAAATGATCGTGCCGACATTACTTTCCTTTCAAAGGCTTCTGGACTTCATTTAGGCGAAAGTGATATCTCTTTCGCTAAGGCTAGAAAAATTATTGGCAAAAGCGCAATCATCGGTAAAACTATTCATTCTGCAAGCCAATTAGATAATTTGAAAGCTCAAGAGCATAGAGAAGGAACTAAGGTTGACTATATTAGCTTTGGACCAGCATTTAAAACCAAAACAAAACCTAACTTAGAACCCTTAGCTTCTAATGAGTTAAGAATATTAATTAAAAAAAGTAAAAAACTAATATTTGCTATCGGAGGAATAAATCAGTATAATATAGATTCTTTACTCGAATCTGGCATAAGAAATGTTGCAATTTGTCGAGGAATTATTTTAGCAAAAAATTTGAAAACAACTATTAACAACTATAAAAAATGTTTAAACAAAGCTTCCTAAAAACTTTAGCCAAAAAAGAAACTGTTCCTTTAGCTTTCCTAAAAAAACAACTAAGAGAAGGAAAAGTCGTTATCCCTTTAAATAAAAAACGAAAAATATCTAATCCTTGTGCTATTGGTGAAGGTCTAAAGATAAAAATTAACACGAATGTTGGTTTATCTACTCAAGCTCTTAGTATCAAAACCG
>JAVCBZ010000004.1 GCA_030765735.1 Candidatus Susulua stagnicola
GCAAGGTATGATTCCTGGGGTAAAAAAAGCTAGCTGGTAAGCTGGTTAATTTTAAGGTGAGTAAAATAAAAAAGTGAGAAGGCAATAAAATGAGTAGAACAGATTTAATTAGTGATGCTTTTACGATAATAAGGAATGCGTTAAGAGTAAGCAAAGAGGATGCCCATATTCCTTACTCGAACTCCTTATTGAAAATTTGTGAAATTTTGAAGAAAGAAGGATATTTGGAAAATTTTAAAGAAGTTGATTTAGAAAAGTTTAAGAAAATAAAAGTTTATTTAAAATATGATGGCAAAAAGAGTGTTGTTGAGAAAATAAAAAAGATTTCTACACCAGGAAGAAGAGTCTATACCAAGGGAAAGGATGTTCCAAGAGCGTTAAATGGGTATGGGATAACTTTAATTTCTACTTCCGGAGGAATGTTTACCGATAGGGAAGCTAAAGAGAAAGGGCTTGGTGGTGAAGTTATTGGGATGGTTTGGTGATATAAAATGTCAAGAGTAGGAAAACAAATATTAGAAGTACCAAAAGATGTAAAGATTAAAATTGAGGGCGATCTTTGTCTTGTTGAAGGCAAGGGCGGCAAGCTAGATCTTAGTATTCCAGAAAATATTAAGGTAGAGATCAAGGATAATACTTTAACGGTTATAAGGGCAAATGATGCTAAACTATCAAGAAGCCTTCATGGAACAATAAGAGTTTTGATTGGCAATATGGTAAAGGGTGTAACTGAGGGGTTTAAGAAAGAGCTAGATATAATTGGTGTAGGATATAAAACCCAGATGAAAGGCAAAAAGCTTGCTCTAAACGTAGGATTTTCTCATCCTGTAGAAAGGGATGTCCCAGAAGGTTTAAAAGTTTCAACTCCGACCGCGACTCGTATTCTTATTGAAGGAATTGATAAACAAAAAGTTGGTGAATTTGCTGCAAAAATAAGAAAAATATATCCTCCAGAACCCTATAAGGGCAAAGGTATAAGATATGTAGGAGAGGAAGTACGTAAAAAATTAGGAAAGGCATTAGCAAAATAGAGAATAAAGAATAAGTAACGAGGTAAAATAAGTGAAAAAAATAGGAAGAAAGAGAAGGCATAAAAGTATTGGTCGTAAGGTTAAAGGTGTAGAAAGCCGACCACGATTAGTGGTGTTTAGAAGTAAAAAACATATTTACGCTCAAGTGGTCAACGATTCTCTTGGTAAGGTGCTAGCAAGCTCTTCTACCCTTGGTGCAGAATTTAAGGAAAAGAAGATAAAGTCTACAAACCAAGATGCAGCTAAGGAAATTGGTAAGATTATTTCTGATAAAGCTAAAGGCTTAGGGGTTAAAGCTGTTTGTTTTGATCGCGGTGGCTATAAATACCACGGGAGAGTAAAGAAGTTAGCTGAAGGTGCAAGAGAAGGAGGATTAAAACTTTGAGGGATAATAGGAATAAAAATAAGAATACTAAGAATCAAGAGGGTGCTTTTATTGAGAAAGTTCTTTTCATTAACAGAACAACTAAAGTTACTAAGGGTGGTAAGAATTTAGGCTTTTCTGCTTTAGTAGTTGTTGGTGACGGAGTGTCTTCAGCTGGATTCGCTTTAGGCAAGGCTAATGAAGTTGCTGATGCTATAAAAAAAGGGATAAGCAAGGCAAGGAAAGAAGTAGTTTTAATAAATAAGAAAGGAACAACTATACCACATAGAATCGTTGGAAAATTTTCGGCTGCAGGCATTTTACTTAAACCAGCAGCAAAAGGAACTGGTGTTGTTGCTTGTGCTCCGGTAAGAGCAGTTTGCGAATGTGCAGGAATAAAGGATATTTTAACTAAAAATTTAAAGAATACAACTAATCCAGTGAATGTAGTTAAGGCTACTTTTCAAGGGTTACAAAGTTTAAAAGGTGGCGAAAGAAAATCTGATGCATCACCGAAGCCGAAGGATTAAAAAATGAATTTATCTAATATTACAAAGATAGGCAAAAAGGTTAAGAAACCTAAAAGAAAAGGCCGGGGACCGGGTAGTGGAACTGGTAAGACTGCTGGTCGTGGACATAAAGGTGCTGGTCAGCGTTCAGGTAAGAAATTGCCTTATGCTGGTTTTAAAGGAGGGAATCTTCCTTTAGCGAGAACTCTTCCTAAAAGAGGTTTTACGCCTCCTCGAAAGGTAGAGTACCAAGTGGTTAATTTAGGGGAAATCCAGAAAAGGGTTAAAGGTACAGGAGAAATTAATCCTGAAGTGTTAAAAAAGCTTGGGTTAATACGAGATGAAAAAAAGCCAGTTAAAGTTTTAGCAAAAATAGAAGGTGAACTTTCAAAAAAATTAGTAATTAAAGTAGATAAGTTTTCTGCTAAGGTTGAAGAACTTATTAAGGCTTCAGGAGGAAGTATAGAGTGTTTAACTCGGTAAGCAATATATTTAAAATAGAGGAGCTTAGGCGAAAGATTTTTATAACTTTAGCTTTATTAGTTGTCTATCGAGCTGGTTGTTTTATTCCTACTGCAGGAGTAGATACTTTTGCTCTAACTCAATTTTTTGATAAACTTGCTAAGACCCAAGGTCAAGGCCTTTTCGGTATGGTTAATCTTTTTACTGGAGGAGCCTTAACGCGTTTGAGTATTTTTTCTTTAGGTATCATGCCTTATATTTCAGCTTCGATTATCATGCAGCTTCTTACTGGTGTTGTGCCAGCTTTAGAGAGAATTGCTAAAGAAGGTAAAGCAGGCTATGAGCGGATAAACCAGTATACTAGATATTTCACTTTTGTTTTATGTGGAGTGCAAGGATTGTTTTTGTCTTTATGGTTAGAGAATCCAGCAAATTTTGATGGTATTATAATTGTTCCTACTCCAGGGATAATGTTTAAAACCATCACTATACTTACCTTAACTTGCGGAACAATATTTGTTATGTGGTTAGGTGAACAGATTCAAGAAAGAGGCATTGGTAATGGAATATCTATAATTATTACTACTAGTATTATTTCTCGTATTCCATCTTCCCTACGTCAGCTTTGGATTCTTTATTCGCCTTTTGACCCTTCTAAGAGACAAATTGCTACTCCAATAATAATTGCACTAGCAATTTTGTTTTTTGCGATGCTTACAGCAGTAGTCCTTTTTACCCAGGCCCAACGGCGAATTCCTATTCAATACGGGAAACGAGTTGTTGGCAGAAAGGTTTATGGAGGGCAGAGTACTTATCTGCCAATAAAATTAGATATGTCAGGGGTAATTGCTATAATTTTTGCTAGTTGTGTTATCTCTTTTCCGGCTACACTGTTAATGTTTTTTCCTCAAAAGGGAGGATTTCTTACCTTTTTACAAACTATAGTTCAACAAAGAGGATTATTATACAATGGCATCTTTGTTGCTATGATTATGTTTTTTATGTATTTTTATACGGCAATGGTATTTAATCCTTTAGAAATATCTAACAATTTAAAGAAATACGGAGGTTTTATTCCTGGAATAAGGCCAGGCAGACCTACAGCAAATTATCTTGATTTTGTAGCGTCAAGAATTGTTTTTATTGGTGCTCTTTATATTGGTTTCATTGCTATATTTCCTAATATTGTTATGCATGTATTTAAAGTGCCTTCGTATGCGTTAGCTTCGCTTTTTGGCGGTACTACTCTTTTGATTATGGTAGGAGTAGTTCTAGATACAATGAAGCAAATCGAAGGACAGTTACTTGTGCGTCATTACGATGGTTTTATCAAGGGTAGCACCTTAAAGGGGAGAAAATGAGAGTAATCCTTTTTGGCGCACCAGGATCAGGCAAGGGAACCCAAGTAACATTATTGGCAAATTTTCTTGGGGTTAAGAAAATATCACTAGGTGATATTTTAAGAGAAGAGGTTAAAAAGGACAGTAGCTTAGGTAAAGAAGTAAAGAGCCATATGGAAAAGGGAGCTTTGGTTCCTGATGAATTAGTTTCACGAGTAATTGAAGAAAATATTGGTGATGAGGGTTTTTTACTTGACGGATATCCTCGCAACTTGGATCAAGCTAACAAATTAGAAGAAATTTTATCTAAGAGCAATAGTGATGTTGATAGAGTTATTTATTTAGATATTGATGAACAGACTATAGTCGATCGTCTTTCTCAAAGAAGAATTTGTGGATCTTGTGGGGCTAGTTATCATTTAGTAAGCCTACCTTCAGCTAAAGAAGGTATCTGCGATATGTGCGGTAAAGAATTAGTGCAGAGGAAAGATGATAACCCTGAAGTTATAAAGAAGCGTTGGTCAGTGTTTACTAATCAAGCTAGTAAAATTTTAGAGTTTTATAAAGATAAAAATAAGCTTGTTAAAGTTGACGGACGAGGAGATGTTAAAGAAATTTTTGAGAGAATAAAAAAAGAATTATAATGATTGAGCCCCTGAGCCGTCAAGATTTAGAAAAAATGCGTAAAGCAGGTAAGGTGGCGGCAATGGTTTTAAAAAAACTAAAAAGTTTTATAAAACCAGGAAGCTCAACAAAAGATATTGAAGAGTTCTTTGAACAAGAAATAAGTAAGTACCCGGGGATGGAAGCGGCTTTTAAAGGTTTCATGGATTACCCGGCTTCTTGTTGTGTTTCAATCAATGAAGAGATAATTCACGGAATTCCTTCCCAAAAGCTTATTAAGAGTGGGGATTTGGTAAGTGTGGATTTAGGAATTAAGTATCAAGGGTTGTTTGTGGATACTGCTTACACCTATGCAATAGGTAAGGTTTCATCTCTAGGGAAAAGATTGATAAAAGCTACCAAGAAGTCGCTTAAACAGGGGATAAGTCAAATAAGAGTTGGTAAGAGAGTAGGGGACATAAGCTCGGTCATCCAAAAACATGTAGAGAAGAATGGGTTTTCGGTTGTTAGAAGATTCGTTGGTCATGGGATAGGTAGAGACCTGCATTTGCCACCAGAAGTGCCTAATTTCGGAGATCCTAACTGTGGGGAAGAGTTGCTGGAAGGGTTTGTTATTGCCGTTGAACCTATGGTTTCATCAGGCGATTTTAATGTAGATGTTTTAAGTGATGGCTGGACAGCTAAGACCAAAGATAATTCGTTATCAGCTCATTTTGAACACACAATAGCGATAACAAAAAAAGGTCCTTGGGTATTAACAGCCTAAAATAGTTTTAAGTTTTAAGTTTTAATTTTAAAAGATATGGCAAAAGAAGAATTAATAGTGGCTGAAGGTGAGATAGTAGAAGCCTTACCGAATGCAATGTTTAGAGTGAAGTTGGAAGGTGGACATGTTATTCTTGCTCATGTTTCTGGCAAGATGAGGATGCATTTTATTAGGATTCTTCCTGGGGATAAGGTTAAATTGGAACTTTCTCCTTATGATTTATCAAGAGGAAGGATAACGTACAGAGAAAAGTAAAGGTAAATTAAAATGAAAGTAAAAGCATCAGTTAAAAAGATTTGTGATAAGTGTAAAATAATAAAAAGAAAAAGAGTCGTGCGGGTTATTTGTAAGAATCCTAAGCATAAACAAAGACAAGGCTAAAGCAAAGAGGTGTTATAATGCCAAGAATTTTCGGTGTAGATATTCCTAAGAATAAAAAGATAAAAATTTCCTTAAGGTACATTTATGGTATCGGTCCTGTAACGTCAATGAGGGTTCTTAATGACATTGGGATAGATCCAGAGAGAAAGACATCTGATTTAAGTGAAGAAGATATATCTCAGATTGCTTCATTTATACAGACTAATTACCGAATAGAGGGTGAATTACGTCGAGAAATTTCTCAAAATATACGAAGATTAATTGATGTAGGTAGTTATCGGGGATCTCGTCATAAAAAAAGTCTTCCAGTTCGTGGACAGCGTACGAAGTGTAATGCACGTACTCGTAAAGGTCCTAAACCAAGAGTAGGCGGAATTAAAAAGTAATATTAGGAGTAATAATGGCCAAAAAGAAAAGAAAAGAAAGAAAAAAGAAAGTACAGTTAACATCTAGCATTGGTATAGCGCACATTAAAGCTACTTTTAATAATACAATAATTTCTATTACTGACTTGCAAGGAAATGTTTTAGCCTGGGCTTCAGCTGGTGCTGTTGGTTTTAAAGGCGCAAAGAAGTCTACTCCATATGCGGCTCAAATGGCTTCTTCTAATGCAGCCAAACAGGTTAAAATGATGGGTTTAAGGGAAGTAGAAGCTTTAGTTAAAGGTCCAGGTCCAGGAAGGGAGTCAGCTATTAGGTCTCTTCAGGCTGCAGGCTTGAGCGTAAAGAAAATAAAAGATATTACTCCTATGCCTCATAATGGGTGTAGGCCGAAGAAGAAGCGAAGAGTGTAATAATAGTTTTAAGTAAAAATAGGTAAAGCAGGAGAAAAGGTAAAGATGGGAAGATATACAGAAGCGAAGTGTAGGTTGTGCCGAAGGGCAGGGGAAAAACTATTCATAAAAGGACCAAGGTGCATAACTGAAAAATGTTCGTTTTCTAAACGGCCTACGCCTCCAGGCAGCGCTGTCCCCAAACGTGCAAAACTTAGCAATTATGCTGTCCAGTTAAGAGAGAAACAGAAAGTTAAAAGAATGTATGGAATGCTGGAGAAGCAATTTAAAAGATTTTTTAAGTTGGCCCATAAGGCTCGAGGAGTTACTGGGAGAGTACTGATACAATTTTTAGAAAGAAGATTAGACAATATTGTTTACCGCACTCTTTTCGCTTTTTCTCGCAATCATGCTCGACAAATTGTACAGCATGGATTTGTGTTTATCAACGGAAGACGAGTTGATATACCTTCTTACATAGTTAAGGAAGGAGAAACAATCACGATAAAAGCAAAAGACACTTTAAAGACAGAATTAAAAGGGAATATTGAATTAAATTCAAAAGAAAGAAGCGTTCCTACTTGGATGCAAGTAGACAACGATAGCCTTCAGGCAAAAATTTTACGTCTTCCTGAAAAAGAAGATTTAGTTATCCCAGTTAATGAGCAGTTAATTGTAGAGCTTTATTCTAAATAAAATAAAGAGATTACACAGATTGAAGAAAGATTACATAGATATAATCGTTGTAATCAATTAATAATCGCTGTAATCAGCGAAGCAGGAGGTAAAAGATGGGAATAACGTGGCGGGATTTTCAATTTCCTAAGCGCATAACAGTTGAACAAGATTCATATACTCCAAATTATGGAAAAATCATTGCTGAACCATTAGAAAGAGGCTTTGGAGTGACTTTAGGTAATAGTTTGAGAAGAGTTCTTCTTTCTTCTATTGAAGGCGCAGCAGTAACTTCAGTTAAGATAGATGGAGTTTCTCATGAGTTTTCAACTATTGATGGAATTCTAGAGGATGTTCCAGATATTATGCTAAATATCAAGAATCTTATTTTAAGATCGTATTCTCGTTCACCAAAAAAGATTACAATAAAAGAAAGTGGTGAGAAAGAAATTAAAGCAAAGGATATTATAACTGATGAGACCATTGAGATAATTAATCCGGATTTGCATATTGCTACCCTTACTTCTAAGGGAGCAAAATTAGATATTGAAATGGAAGTAGGCAGAGGCAGAGGTTTTGTTCCTTCGGATATGAACAAGCGTGAAGGAATGGCTTTAGGAGTTATTCCTATTGATTCTGTATTTACCCCAGTTAAACGGGTAGCTTTTAAGGTAGAAAATACTCGTGTTGGGAAAAGAACTGATTATGATAAATTAATTTTAGAAATTTTTACTAATGCTAGCATTGAGCCTAAAGAGGCTTTGATTTATGCTGCTAAAGTAATGAATAAGCATTTAGAGCTTTTCTTTACTTTAGGTGAACTTCCTGAGGAAGAGTATGAAGAATTGACCCCTGAAGAGATTTCTTATTATGAAAAGTTAAAACTTCCAGTTTCAGAATTAGAACTTTCAGTGCGTAGTAATAACTGTCTTCGTGATGCTAACATAAAAACTATGGTTGAGTTAGTTGAGAAGACAGAGCCAGAAATTCTAGCTTATAGGAATTTTGGTAAAAAATCCTTAAATGAAGTTGTGGCATTGCTTAAAACAATGGGGCTTTCCTTAGGGGTAAAAGTAGATAGAAATAAATTAAATATGCTATGAGACATAGAAAAAAGAGTGAAAGATTTTCACGTTCACAATCTCAAAGAAAGGCTTTAATAAAATCTTTATTAAGAGCTGTGATTATTAATGAAAGAAT
Source organism: Candidatus Susulua stagnicola (assembly GCA_030765735.1). Taxonomy (GTDB): domain Bacteria; phylum Omnitrophota; class Gorgyraeia; order Duberdicusellales; family 4484-171; genus Susulua; species Susulua stagnicola. Next base: position 8,125 of record JAVCBZ010000004.1, read on the forward strand.
AACTACAACTACTTCAAGAGCTAAGTATTTGAAAGGTGAAGTTGATGGTCTAATTACTTGGGCTAAAAAAGGAACTTTAGCAGGTAAACGTCTTGCTTATAGTGTTCTTGGAGATCATAAGTTAGTAAAAAAACTTTTTGATGAAATTGGACCACGGTTTAGTAAGGTGAGTGGAGGGTATACTCGCACATTGAGTGTAGCTACGCGTAAAGGTGATGGGGCACCGCTTTCTCTTATTGAATTAACAAAGATGACTAAGATTAGTAAACTGCGCAAAGGTAAGGATACTGAATCTGAAGGCAAAGATAAACTTAAAGAAGCAGACCTGAAAAAAGCCTCTCCTGTAGTGGAAGCAAAACCTAAGAAGGGTTTTACTTCTGGGGTAAAAAAGATTTTCAAGAAAGACAAAAACGTTGCTCAATAGAAAACCCAAAGCGTTTCATTTGAAGTGGAATTAAGGGAGGGGAACTATGATGAATCCACAAGTTTCTTTGCTAAATAAGTCAACTACCTTAAAAATAACTGCCTTGACTAAAAAATTAATAAGAGAAGGCAAAGATGTTGTGAATTTTGCTGGTGGTGAACCAGATTTTGATACTCCGCTATTCATAAAAGAAGAAGCCAAATCTGCAATTGATAAGGGGCTTACTAAATATACTCCTTCTGCAGGACGAATTGAATTAAAACAAGCAATAGCTACTAAATTAAATCGAGAAAACAACATAAAAGCTTCTGCTAACAATATAATTGTTACTGCTGGTGCTAAATATGCTATTTTTGTGGCTATGTTTAGTGTGTTGGCACATGGAGATGAGGTGATTATACCTTCACCTTATTGGGTCAGTTATCCCGAAATGGTTAAATTGACTTCAGCAAAGGCAGTAGTTTTGCCTACTAAAAGGACCAATGACTTTAAAATTGATCCTGTAGAATTAGAAAAAGCTATAACTCCTAATACCAAACTTTTAATTCTTAATTATCCATGCAACCCTACTGGAGTAACCTATACTAAAGAAGAATTAGAGGCGATTCTCAAAGTGGCAAAGGAGAAGAATATTCTTGTTCTTAGTGATGAAATATATGAAGCCTTAGTTTATGATGGTCGAAAACATATCAGTTTTGCTTCTCTCCCCGGAGCTTTTAAATCAACTATAACTATAAATGGGTTTTCAAAAACATTTTCAATGACTGGTTGGCGTATTGGCTATTTAGTAGCTGATGAAAGTATAGTCAATCAGATTTCAAAAATAATTGATCATACTACCTCTTGTGCTTCGTCTATTTCTCAAAGTGCAGCCTTAGCTGCTTTGGGCAATAAGGATTGGCAAGAAGAAATAAGAATTAAATTTCAAGATAGACGTGACCTCATATGGGAAGGCCTTTCGAAATTTTTAGAGCTAAAACCAATTAAGCCTCAAGGCACTTTTTATTTATTTTGTGATATACGCGGAAGTGGGTTGAATTCTTTTGATTTTTCAACTCGGTTGTTAGAAGATTTTTTGACCTCATGCATACCGGCAGATCCTTTTGGACAAGAGGGATATTTAAGATTTAGTTTTTCAACTTCTTTGGAGCAAATTACTAAAGGTGTTAATAGAGTAGGAGATTTTTTAGCTAGTTTAAAAAAATAATTAAATGGCAAAAACAATAATAGAAAAAATACTGTCTTTTCATTCAAATTCTTCATTGAAGGCAGAAGATGTTGGGATATGCAAGGTTGACTTTTGTTTTTCCCAAGATGGAACCACTTCCTTGGTTTTAGAGGCAATAGCACAATCTATGGGGAAGCCTTGCAAACCTAAGAAATATGCAATGTTTATTGACCATAGTAGTCCATCTCCAAACCTTGGAGTGTCTAGAATTCATTCTGGCATGCGTCAATTTTCAAAGAAAAATAAGAATTTATTTTTTGATGTTGGATGTGGAATATCACACCAATTAGTCATTGAAGAAGGTTTTGCTTGGCCAGGTGCACTTATTTTGGGAGCTGATTCTCACACATCAACTGCTGGTGCCTTAGGTGCTGCAGCTTTTGGAGTTGGTTCTACTGATTTAGCGGTAGCTGTTACTACTGGGAAAAATTGGTTTAAGGTTCCAGAGACTCAAAAAATAATTGTTACTGGTAAAATTCCTAAAGGAGTTTACAGTAAAGATATTATTCTTTATATAATCAATGATTTAGGTGCTAATGGAGCCACTTATAAGTCAGTAGAATTTTCAGGCGAAGTTATTAATAGATTATCTTTAGATGCTAGGTTTACTATTACTAATATGACTATTGAATTTGGCGCTAAGTGTGGCTTTATTGCGCCTGATGCAAAAGTTTTAAATTTTCTTAAAAAGAAAGGCACTAAGAATATTAGACCGGTTTATTCTGATAAAAATTGTAATTATGAAAAAGTAATTGAATATGATATTTCTAAGTTGTCTCCAAGAATCGCTAAATCACATAGCGTAGACAATGGATTTTCAGTAGAAGAAATGGAGGGAACAAAAATTAATCAAGCATTTATTGGTACTTGCACTAATGGTCGTTTGGAAGATTTAGAAATTGGTGCTAAAATTATAAAAGGGAAAAAGGTAGACAAGGATACTAAATTATTAGTGGCCCCAGCTTCTCGTGATGTTTTTTTAGCAGCATTAAAAAAGGGCATAGTAAAGACTTTTATTGAAGCTGGAGCAATCATATTACCTGTAGGATGTGGGCCTTGTGTTGGGACTCATCAAGGAGTTCCTGCAGATGGAGAAGTGGTAATTTCTACAGCTAATAGGAATTTTAAGGGGCGAATGGGCAATCCTAAGAGCTTTATCCATCTTGCTTCGCCAGCAACAGTAGCGGCTTCAGCGATTAAGGGTAAAATTACAGATCCTAGGAAATATTTGTAAGTTTTATATTATAAATTTATGACAATACAAAGGAGATAAATTTATGGCTAATATAACTACATTACTTAAATTGACCGAAGAGAAGGGAGCGAGTGATCTACATATTACTGCGAATAACCCACCTATATTGAGAATTGATGGTCGACTTGTAGTTGTTGGTATGCCTGCTTTTGATAAAGAAGCAACAAGAAATTTAATTTATAGCATGTTAAATGATGAGCAAAAAGCTATATTTGAAAAAGAAAGGGAACTTGATTTTTCTTTTGCTTTAAAAGATTTGGATCGTTTTAGAGTAAACATTCACGTTCAAAAGGGGAATATTGAGGCGGCTTTAAGACGAATTCCTAGGAAAATTCCTACTATTGATGAATTAGGATTGCCAGATATAGTTTATGATTTTGTTCAAAAGCCTAATGGATTAGTATTAATTACTGGACCTACTGGAACTGGTAAAAGTACTACTTTAGCATCGATGATTAACTTTATTAATGAATCGCGTAGAGATTTGATTGTTTGTATTGAGGACCCGATTGAGTTTATTTATGCTAGCAAAAAAAGTATTATAAAACAACGTGAATTATATTCAGACACCCATTCTTTTCCTGAGGCTTTAAAAAGAGTTTTGCGTCAAGATCCTGATGTAATAGTTGTTGGTGAGATGCGTGATTTAAGCACTGTTGCTACTACTTTAACTGCTGCTGAAACTGGACATTTAGTTTTGGCTACATTACACACCCCTGATGCTCCTCAGACTATACAGAGGATAATTGATGTTTTTCCACCTCATCAACAGCGACAGGTTACAGTTCAGCTTGCTGAATGCTTACAAGGTGTAATTTCTCAAGTGCTTATTCCGAAGGCTGATGGAAAGGGGAGAATTCTGGCAACTGAGGTTATGGTTTCAACTCCGGGAATAAGAAATTTAATTAGAGAAAATGATATTGCTCAGATCCCTTCTTTACTTCAAATGGGAGCTCAACATGGGATGAATACTATGGACAAGTCATTAAAAATGCTTTATAAGAAGGGCATTATTACAAAAGATGCAGCACTCAATAAAGTTAAGAATCTTAGCGAATTCGATAGTTTATAATTATGATTTTAAATGGGCAAGTATTCAAATTTGTTGATAATATTAATACTGATTGGATAATTTCCGGAAGGTATAAGTTCTCAATTACTGACATGAAAGAACTTTCTAAATATCTTTTTGAAGATATCAGACCAAATTTTTATCAAGAATTAATACCGAATAAATCAATAATCGTAGCTGGAGAAAATTTTGGCATGGGTTCTTCTCGAGAACAAGCTCCATGGGTAATAAAGGAAGCTGGGATTATTTGCGTTATAGCTAAAAGTTTTGCTCGTATTTTTTATCGCAATGCTTTTAATATAGGATTAGCTTTAATTGAAGCCGATACTTCTTCTTTAAAAGAATCAGATATAATAAGTGTTGACCTTGATAAAGGAGTAATTAAAAGTGATAATAGAAAGAAAATAGAATTTAAGTCTTGGGACAATTTCCGAAAAGAATTAGTCAAGCAAAAGGGTATTTTAAATTATCTTAAAAAATATAAAGAATTCAAGGTGTAATAAATATGAGTTATAAAATAACTTTAATTCCCGGTGATGGTATTGGCCCAGAAGTAATCGATGCTACTGTAAGCTGTATTGAAGCCTTGGGTGTAGACATTGAATGGGAAAAAGTTATGGCTGGTGAATGTGCTTTAGAGAAATATGGTAAACTTCTCCCTGATGAGACTCTTGAAGCTATCCGTAGAAACAAAGTAGCTTTAAAAGGTCCGATTACCACTCCAGTAGGCAAGGGATTCCGTTCAGTTAATGTAGCTATAAGGCAGCTTCTTGAGCTTTATGTTTGTATGCGGCCGATTAAGTCTTTCGGAGCACCAACAACTTTTCATAAAGATATAGATATAATGATAATGAGAGAAAATACTGAGGATCTATATGCTGGCATTGAATTTGCTGAGAATGCTCCTGAAACTAATAAATTAATAGAAGAGATCAATGCTATCTCTGAGAAGAAGATACGAAAGGGAAGTGCGATATCAATTAAGCCAATATCAAAATTTGCTTCTGAGAGAATTGCTCGATTTGCTTTTGAATATGCTATAAAAAATAATCGAAAAAAAGTAAGTTGTGTACATAAGGCAAACATAATGAAATGCACCGATGGCTTGTTTTTACATACTTTTTATGAAGTAGCCAAGGATTATCAAGGAAAGGTTGAAGTTAGCGATGTTATTGTGGATAATCTATCAATGCAACTAACTAAACGACCAAAGTTTTTTGATGTTTTAGTTTTACCTAACCTTTATGGTGACATAATATCAGATTTAGGCGCAGGATTGATTGGGGGATTGGGTTTGGCAGCTGGGGCAAACATTGGTGATACAATGGCCGTTTTTGAGCCTACTCATGGAAGCGCACCTAAATATGCTGGTAAGAACAAAGTAAACCCCATTGCCACTATTCTTTCAGCATCTCTTATGCTAAAACATCTTAAAGAGAAAGATAAAGCTAAAATTTTAGAACAAGCTGTTGAAGATGTAATTAGAGACAATTCATCTGTGACTTATGACCTAAAGCCTGATAGAGATGATCCTACTGCAGTAGGAACTAAGGAAATTACTTTAGCAATTATTAAACGGATAAAGGAATTACAGAAGTGAGTAATATCAAAAAAATTTCTATAATTGGTGCTGGTGGAGTTGGTTCAACCTTAGCTTTTAACGTTTTATCTTGGCTAGCGCCTAAAGAGCTTGTGCTTATAGATATTAATCAGGATTTAGCTAAAGGAGTTGCTTTAGATTTAGAAGATACCAGAGGATTTTTAGGTTTTTCTACTAAAGTAGTAGGTGGTAAGAATTACTCTGCTATCAGTAAATCAGATATCATTATATTTACTGCTGGGGTTGCTCGTAAGAAAGGCATGACTAGGTTAGATCTCTTAAAGATTAATTCAGGAGTAGCGAAAGATGTTTCTAAAAAGATTAAAAAGTTTGCACCAAAATCAATAATTATTGTGGTTACTAATCCTTTAGATATTATTACTTATGTGATTGCTAAAGAAACCAAATTTAATCGTCAAAAAGTAATTGGCATGGGATCATCTCTAGATACCAGTCGTCTTCTTAATATTCTTCATAAGGTTACTAAGCTTCCGGTGTCGTCTCTAGAGGGATTTGCCTATGGTTCTCATAGTAAAGATATGATTATCCCTTTGAAGAGGTTAAAAACAAAAGGCAAGAGCATAGTAGCATCTTTAAAAAATGTTAGCCTTAGTCAAATACGTCAGAGAACTCAACTTAGAGGTGCTGATATTGTTGGATTATTAAAAAATAGAAGCGCTAATTTTGCTCCAGCTTTATCTTGTTGCTCCTTGATTGAAGCAATAATTAAGGATGCTAATGTGGTTATACCGGTTTCAGTGTGTTTACAGGGTGAATATGGTTTAAACGATGTTTGCTTAGGAGTGCCTTGCTTGATTAATCACAAAGGTATAGACAAGATTGTTGAGATAAAAGTAAGCAATAGCGAAAAAAAAGAATTAAAAAAAGCTGAGAAACTGTTTAAAGAATGCATGATGTAGCGATAATTGGGGCTGGAGCAGCTGGCATTGCTTGTGCAAAAGAAGCACTTAAAAGGGGCTTTAAAACACTCTTAATAGACGAAAGTAAAGAGTCTTTCGGTGGAACTTGTATTAATTGTGGTTGTATTCCTACCAAATTTTTTCTTAAATTTTCCCATACTTCTGGAACTTGGCTAGAGGCATTCAAAGGCAGTCAAGAAGTTATAAATAAGATAAAAACACCTATAATTCCTTTTCTAGAAAAGCAAGGTCTTGAGTTATCTTTCGGTAAAGCTCGTTTTTTAGATAAAAATAGTTTAGATGTAGCTGGAGTAACAATAAAGGCAAAGAATATTATTATTGCCACTGGTTCTTTTTCAAAGGAGATTGTTAATAATCCAAAAGTTATTTTTGCTGATGATTTATTTTCTAAAGAAAATATCGGGGATAAAATTCTTATTATTGGTGCTGGATACATTGGTTTAGAAGTAGCTTCAATATTAAAGAATTTTGGTAAAGACATAACCTTGATCGAGAAAGAAGAGCGGATTTTGCCTTTATTTGATTCTTATTTAGTGTCTCGATTAAAAATAATTTTACAGAGAAAGGGGATTAAAATTGAAACTGGTAAGGATGTTAAAGATTATAATTTAGATAATTTTGATTTAATTATTTCTGCAGTTGGTAGAGTACCAAATTCAAAAAGTTTAGATATCGAAACTTTGAAATTAGAAAAAAGCTCAGGAGGATGGATAAAAACAGATCAATATCTACGAACAAACTTAAAGAATATTTATGCTTGTGGGGATATCACTGGCAAAATGCTGCTAGCTTATGTAGCTGAGTATCAAGCTCATCTTTGCATTGACAACATAAGTGGTAAGAAGCGTAAAGAAAATTATAAAGGCATTGGTGAATGTGTATTTTCTTCTCCCTCAATAGCTAAGGTGGGGATGTCAGAAGATGAAGCTAAGAGCAAAGGCATAAAATATGATTTTATCCAATCAAATTTTATGAAATTTTCTTCTAGTTATGTTTATGGTGATGGTGATGGATTTATTAGGATAATTATTGATAAAAGAAAAAGAATCATTGGTGCTGGGATAATCTCTCAAGTTGCAGGAGAACTTATAAATATGCTTTCTCTTTGTATCAAAAATAAATTAACAGTTGATGATTTAAAGAAAAATGTCTTTATTCATCCTACTTTATCGGAAATTATACCTCAACTTTTAAATTTTTAAATAATAACGTTTTATTTGGTAAGCAAAAAATTGACAGGTAAGAGTTTTATAGTACAATATTAAGAAAGTTTTTACTTAAAAATGGCGCTTTCACTGATTGAGAATTGTCTTTAAATAAAAAGGAGGAATCAAAATGTTTTTAGTTGACTATCTATTAACTGAAGATCAAAAAATGTTACGTGAATTATGTCGTCAAATTGCTGAAGAAAAGATAAGACCTGTATCTCGGGAACTTGACGAAAAGGGGGAATTTCCAGCAGAGATTATTAAAATTCTAGGTCAATCAGATCTATTTTCCCTATGCATACCTGAGGTCTATGGTGGAATGGGTGGCAATCTTATGGATTTATGTATTGCTACTGAGGAAATTTCTCGTATTGATGGAGGGATTGCTACTGCTTATGCTGCTTCTTATTTAGGAATGTTTCCGATTTTAATTAATGGAACTGAAGAACAAAAGAAGAAGTATTTACCAGATATAGCTTCAGGAAAAAATTTAACTGCTTTTGGTTTGACTGAACCAGAAGCTGGCTCTGATGCTGCTGCAGTAAAAACTACAGCTAAAAAAGATGGTGATTATTATATTCTAAATGGAACTAAACATTTTATTACTAATGGTGGAGATGCTCAAGTTTATACTGTTATTGCTGTTACTAATAAAAGTAGAGGACCTCGTGGGGTATCAGCTTTTATTTTGGAAAAAGGAATGGAAGGCTTTACTTTTGGCAAAAAAGAAGAAAAGCTTGGTATAAGAGCGTCTTCTACTAATGAACTTATTTTTACTGATGTAAAAATCCCTAAGGAGAATCTTTTAGGTGGAAAAGAAGGTCTTGGTTTTATCTCTACTATGAAGACTTTTGATCAATCTCGGCCAGGCGTTGCTGCTCAGGCTGTAGGAATTGCACAAGGGGCTTTAGAATTAGCTACTGCATATGCTCACCAAAGGGTTCAATTTGGCAAATCGATAAGTTCTTTTCAGGGTATACAATGGATGCTTGCTGATATGGCTACTAAGATTGAAGCAGCTAGAAGCTTGGTATATAGTGTTGCTTCGATGGTTGATAGAGGCATTAAAAATGTAGGTCCAGCTAGTGCAGCAGCAAAAATGTTTGCATCTGATGTGGCTATGGAAGTAACTACTAATGCTGTTCAAATATATGGTGGCTATGGTTATATGCGTGATTATCCTATTGA
>JAVCBZ010000099.1 GCA_030765735.1 Candidatus Susulua stagnicola
CATTAGCTAGGGTATAGTACTTAACTTTTATTTTTAAACCTTGCTGAGGTAAAACTTCTTCAATTTCTAGAGAATCGCTTCTTATTGTCATTGAATTTTTGATTTCAGAAGAAGAAATTACCTTAAACGGTTCAATAAATTCCTTTTTATTAATCTTTAAAAATGTACGAAAACCTAAAGAAGAAGCAAAAGTATAAGCTTTGTTGGCTGGAAAAAACTCTGAAATCGCATGATCTTTATCTTTAATACCAAAACTTACTACTCCTTGTCCACGATTTACATAAAAAACCCAAAGAGGAACTCCCCAAACTCCAGAAATACCAGGAAGAAAGTTAGAAAATGGTTGAGTGTGATTGTAGTCCTTTACAGTAAAACTACCATCACTTTTAAGTGAATAATTTTTACTCATAGATAAAACCTTTAAGGATTGATTAATCCTCCAGAAACAATTAGTCTTATTGCTTCCTCTACGCTTATTTCTAATGCTATTAGATCCTTCTCCTCAACAATAATAATAAAACCTGTTATTGGGGAAGGTGATGAAGGCATGAAAACATTACAAAGTTTTCTAGACCCCTTTTCCTTAAATTTTATAGTGTTTTCGTTAGTGAGGAAGCCTAGAGAATAAACACCTTTACGAGGATACTCTACCAAAACAGCGCTACGAAAATTCTTCTGAGGTGGAAAAAAAAGAAAATCAACTATTCTTTTTACTGGAAAATAAATTTTATTTACTAAAGGAATTCTAAAAAATAACCTTTCAGTCCACCTAAAAATCTTCATCCGAGAAAGACGAAGTAACAACCCCAGAAAGAAAATAAGCAAAATAGCAATCAAAATACCTAAGCCAGGAATTTGGGATCCAATAGAATCATAAAGAAACTCATTTATATATTTACCTAAAATTCCATCAGCAAAATGGAAAAGGCCGTAAACAACATAAATAGTGATTACTAAAGGAATAATCGCAGCTAAACCAGTGATAAAAATTTTCTTTAACATCTTATTTTGAATTTTCAGTGAAGTTTACTTTTCTTAACACGGCAATAATTTTACCATGAAAATTAGGAAAAATAAAGAAGAATAAAAAAGGGACAAGCTATAAAAACCTGCCCCTTAAATAGCAATAAATTAAATTATTCTTTAGCTATAGCTATTGCAATAGCTCCAGCCATAATCAATAGCAAACCAATACACCCTTTAATTAAAATTAAAAGGTCCAATCTCCACTTAATTGCTAATACTAAACCGATAACAATAAGCACTATACCTAAGATTACTTTAGGATTTAACTTTGGACATCCACAACAACCTTTTTTTTCTTCAACTTTTTCATCATTAGTTTCTTCTGACATTTAATACCTCCTTATATAAAATTATTTTTTCTTCCAATTATATACTCCCCCATCAAGAATTTGAAACCAAGAACCATTAAGAGCACGCTTATAATCACTCTCAAAAGATGCTTTTTGCACAAAAGAAACATCACTTCCATTTTTATCGGCTATGGCTTTATATATTATTTCTCTATCCTTATTTTCTTCTGAAATTATTTGTTTAATCTTAGCTCCTTCTTCACCAGAAACATCTCTTCTAGATTCTATAAGAGCATATCTATTCTCTCCAATATATCCTTGCCCAAAATATTCTTCTATACTGCCTGCTCTATTTTTTCTACAAAATATAGCATCTAACGCAACTTGAGACAATTCAGCAGCGTAAGCTTCTTCAAATCCAAAAATAAAATTAAGTTTTTTACTAGAACTACCATATATCTGATCATTAATATCTTCAACATCTTCTACTACATGTTGATATATATCTAATCTCATATTTATGTCTACCTTAATAGGTTTCTTAGTTTCAACGCTTACCTTTGCACAATTGACAACAAAAAAAGCTAAGAAAATAATTCCTATTCTTTTCATTCCTTATCCCCCTTAATATCATGTAAATTAACTGATAGACTTCTCTTCCCTAACTCAAGAGAATCAAAATCTAAATTCACAACTGTTACCACTCCCTTCTTATCTATTTTTATTCTGCCTTTATTGTATGCATAATGCTTAAAATTGTCAACTAAGGCATCATAGGAAGCTTTATCAAGATATCTCTTAAGAAAACTTATAGAATCTTCCTTCTCAATATTTATAATCCCACCCACAGTGTTATTAAAATTACCTCTTATTTCTCTTATCTTTCCTTTAGCTAAACAAAGTTGTAATCGCCCATTAAAATTACCACCTAAAGTAAACTCCTTATTCTTACTAAAAAAATTTACTAGGCTATCAAAAGAAAAATTTTCTAGGCTTAATCTCAGACAAATATTATTATAATTTCGATAATTTAAAACTCCCGATGCATTAGCCGAATAGCCTAAAAAATCACCATCAAAACGATTAAAAGAAATTTTATCCTTTTTTACAATTAATGGAACTGATAGATCCTTAATCTCTTTATCTTTAAATTTTAAACTTGATACGTCCAAAACATAAAGTCCTTCTTTAGATTTCTCCAAAGAAAAATCTATATTTGCATCTTTAAAGTTAAAATTAGCTTTTGAAACCTTTAGCTTATTTATACTTTTATTAAACAAATTAAAATTTACTTTGGCTTTTTTAAAGTTAAGACTAAATTCATCTTTAGTTGCATAAAAACCTTCAAGAACAATACTACCTAAATTAACTTTAATCTTTTCAATTTGAGATTCAACAGAAAACTTCTTATTTAAAAAATAGGAAATACTAATCTTTAAAATATTTTCCTGAAAAATGAAAAATAAACAAACAAGAATACAAAAACCTATTGATATTCTTTTTAACATCACCGCTATATATTGGATAATATTTTGCTACCAAAAAATAGTCTCAGGGTAAGCCCGACAATTGCTATCTACACCAGATAAACATTCTCGATAAAGCTTCTTCTGCTCTGCTTTATACTCTTATGGCACACCTTCAAGATTATAAAACCCACAAAACGCTTTATACATATTTGTGCAACCTCAACAAGTAGACATTCATCTATACATTTCTTTTAGTTCTTCTACAACCTCATCGCGCTAACTCTTAGTTTTACCTTTATCTAAACACTTTTAATAATAGAATAACAGGGCAGTTAACCTTTTTTAATCATCTCTGAAAGAGCATCTATAAATTTACCTATTCTATAAAGTACTACCGCCAACACCAAAATAACAACCATTTGTCCTATACCAGCCATAATATCTAGAATCGCATTTACTCCTGCCATTTAGGGCCTCCTTCTTTTTACTGTTTCTACTAACTATCACCAATTTACTTTTTACGAATTTTATTCACCAATTTTAACAATTTAAAAATAACAAAAAGCGCTATAACTATTACCAATAACAGACCAATAGAAATTATTATCGAAAACATAGGAAAATCAAACATCCACCCCCCTTAATTGCCCCTAACAAACTAACCACACCCTTAAATAATATGAAAATAAATTAATAAATGGTCCTCTATTTTAAAAATTCTCTTATCTCTAAAATTCATTTTTATAGGGCTTATATTCCCAACGAACTAAATTTTCTTTTTGATTAAAATAAAGATATACTCGGTCAGATTTAAAATACTCTGTAGGATAACGATAAAGTAACCTAACTCCTCCTGGAGGATCAATTACTTCTTTAGCTAATATAGGTTCACCATAAAGATTAATAAAACTTTCTTTAGAAACGCCCTGTTCTAAACATTCACTCCTTAAATCAATTAACAATTTATTAAAAAGCTTAGCCTGATTAGCTAAATAAATTTCAATCTCATTTTGACTATCACCAACACTTTTTAGAGTCTTTAAACTTTCAGGTAGGAAAAAACAACCAGACACGAAAAACAAAATTAAACAACTTATTATTATAAATCGAAGCCTCATATTACTTCAATCATATAATAAAACTTAATAATAATCAAGGTTTAGATGTCTAGAATTTAAAATTTGCACAAAAGGACAATTTTATTTAAGTTTAAATTGTTTTTTCTTAAAAAGATTAATACAAGCATCTACTACTTGTTTATCATAAAGAATGCCTCTACCTTTTTTAATTTCAGCAAGAGCTTTATCTATACCTAAAGCTACTCGATAAGGACGATAAGAAGCCATAGCTTCAACAACATCTGCTACAGTAAGAACTTTTGTTTCAAGTAATATATCCTTACCGGTAATCCCCCTCGGATACCCTGAACCATCTAATTTCTCATGATGTTGGAATACAATCATCGCAATCGGCCAAGGAAATTCTACTGGCTTTAAAATATCATAACCAATCTGAGGATGAGTCTTTATTATGCTAAACTCTAATTCACTTAATTTACTGGGTTTACTAAGTATTTCTGCTGGCACATAGACTTTTCCAACATCATGAATGATTGAAGCCATTCGTATGCCTTCAACTGTATCTTTACCTAAATTCATTTCTTTAGCAATTGCACAAGCTAGGCGTGCTACTCTTCTTTGATGACCAGCTGTATAAGGATCTCTTCTCTCAGCTGTTGCTGCTAAAGCAATAACTGTCTCTTCTAAAATTCTATGAGATTTATTAATACTTTGTCTATTCTCCAACTCTATTTTTTTCTTAATAGTTATATCAGATATAACTTCAACAACACCAGAGACATTCCCCTCTAAATCTTTAATTGAATGAGCTCTTGCAAACCAAACCCTACCATCCGGTAAAATTATCTCTGCTTCATTATAATCACCAGTTTTAAATACTTTTACTACTGGGCAATTCTTACAAAATTCTTTACGTTTGTGCCAAACATCATAGCATCGTTTCCCCACTAATTCTACAGGGTTTAACCCCCTGGAATCTCCAGCAGCTTTATTAGCCCAAAGAATCCTCATATCTTTACCATAGTAAACAACCATTTCAGACAAACTATCTAAAATCCCAGTCTTCTCTTCTTCAGCTCTTCTTAAGGCTCCTTCTATCCTCCACCGCTCAGTTATATCTCTGACGATAGCACAAACATATTCTTGTCCATCATATTCCATGTATTTACCATAAATTTCTACAGGAAATTGCTTACCTTCTTTATTGACAAAATGAGTCTCTATTTTACCAACCCTATGTTTTTTCATTGCTTTCCAGCGCTGAGACCAATTCCCAGAAGTATAATTATTATCAATATCAAATATCTTCATCGTTAAAAGCTCTTGACGCAAATAGCCTAATGACTTACAAGCAGCACTATTAACATAAAAAATCTGTCCATAAGAATTAATCCAAAGGGCAGCATCAGCCATATTATCAAAAACAAATTTAGTAATTAATAATTCTTCTTCGATTTTTTTACGCTGGGTAATATCAACCCAATTCGCCACGTACCTTTTATCCTTTTTACCTCCCTTTAACTCTCTGGAAGTTATCTCAACATAAAACTTTTTTCCATTCTTTTTTTGAAAAATTTCTTTTAAAAAATTGGCACCATTTTTAAGAGCATTTTTAAGATCATCAGAAGTTTTGGGTATTGTATCTTTTGTCCACCAAGGATAAGGAGGCTTTGCTCCAATAGCCTCTTCAGAGGAAAAACCGGTTGCCTTCTCTAACGCAGGATTTATGTATTTAACGGAAGCATCTGCCTCAATAACTATCATCGGATAAGGACTACTGTCTAATATGCTTTTATTAAATTTTTGACTCTCCCGCAAAGCTTTTACAGCCTCTTGAAGCAAATGTTCTGCTCTTTTACGAATAGTAATGTCCTTCCATATGCTTTGGACAAAAGTCATTCCACCTATGGTCACAGGACGAGAATTTACTAAAATATTATGCACATCTCCATCTTTAGACTTCTGTTTTGTTTCAAAAATATCTCCGCCGTTATCAACAATCTTCTTAAGATGTTTTTTAATGTCTTCTGGGGATTCAGCAATTTCGAAGTCAGATATTCTAAACTTTGCGAATTCTTTCCGAGTATAACCTAAATTTTTATAAGCCCTCTCGTTGTACTCGACTAACGCTCCAGTTTCTGGGTCAAGAAGCAAAGTAGCGTCTGGTCCCTGGTTGAATAAGACACGATATCGTTGCTCACTCTCTTTAAAATTTTGTTTTGCCTCCTTTATAGCAGTAATGTCTCTCCATATGGCGTGCCCACAATCCTTTCCTCCAAGGTTAATCACCTTAAAGTTCACAATAACATCTCTTAATTTTCCATTTTTCGCCTTATATTTAGTTTCAAAGCTATCGTTGTTTGAGATTTTAAGTTTTTCAACGCGCTCTTTAAAATTTTTAAAAGATTCCTTAGTATCAATATCACATATATTTAATTTTCCAAATTCCTTACGGGTATACCCAAGACTTATACAGGCAGCCTCGTTAAAATCTACCACCACCCCGGATTTAAGGTCAAGCAAGATAATCGCTACTGTTGCTTGAAGAAAAATGAAATGATATTTTTCCTCGGATTCTTTAAGCTTTCGCTCTATTTCTCTGCGTTCGGTAATATCTAACCCTGAACTCAAACTACCAATTATTTTGCCTTCCTCATCCTTAAGCGTAGTATTGTGCCAAGATATTAAATGTTCCTCGCCTTTTTTAGTTAAAACCAAATTCTCATAACGATTCACAAACTTTTGGCCGCTGAGAAGACTTCTCAGAAAAATATCTTTAATTTCGTCTCTGTTTCCTTTCGGAATAAAATTACTAAACCAATTCTTACCGATAATCTCTTTCTGAGAATAGCCTAAGATCTCGGCTCCCTTTTTATTTATTAAGGCTACCTTCCCATTCTTATCAATAATTACTATTACTACCCGGGCAATATCAAGATAGTTTTGCGTTCTTTCTTTCTCCCCTCGCAGCCTTTTTTCAGTCCACTCATACTGCCGCTTCATTATTCCAAATTCAGCAACCTGCTGACGTAAGCTCTCTAACTCTTTAAACATTTCTTTATTTGATTTTTCTTTTTTCATATCTTTCTTAAAAATAAAAAGACAGCTTTTTCAGAAAACTGTCTTTAGAACCAATCTGTTTTTCTCTTTTAGATAATTTCATATAACACTTATTAGCTAATTAACTGGCATTTAAATATAACATATTATATATTCTTTGTCAAAATTACCCTCTGCTTTATGTACTCATTCCTTGGTTATAACTTTTCGATTGCTTTGTTATTTGATAGCAAAAAAGAGAACAGGAAATAGCCACATTAAAAGAAAGTGGAGCACCTTGCATCGGAATATGGACTTTAAGATCAAGATGTTTTTCAACTCCATAACGCATCCCTTTGCCTTCAGACCCTAACACAAAACATAACGGAAAAGGCAAACTAACACCACTGATGTCTTTTCCCCCTGATGGTGCTGTACCAACAACCCACCAACCTTTCTTCTTTGCTGTAATCAAAGCATTAGTAAGATTAGAAACCATAGCCACTGGAGTATAATTTTCTCCTCCTGAGGCAACATGCACAACAGATTCAGTTACTTCACAAGCTTTATGTTTAGGAATAACTACTGCAAACTTACCAAAACAAGCAGTAGTACGAATTATAGCTCCCAGATTTTGAGGATCAAACACTCTATCAAGAAAAATTAAAGACAATCCTTTATCCTTGGCACTATTTAATAAATCTTCTAAGTCGATATACTTAAATTCATCCACCAAAGCCACGATACCTTGTAAAGGGTCTGCTTGCTTTACCCTAAATAATTCTTTTTTGGAAACGTGCTTAACCGTAATCTTTTTGGTTTTAATTAATTCTTCTATTTGAGGAGCAGAAAAATTTTCTGCTAAAAATATCTTCTTAATACTCTGAGGATTAGTATTTAAACGTTCAAAAACTGAATTTTTTCCATAAAGAAACATAAAAAAAATAGATATACTTAATTATGCATCTCATAACTAAGCCCATCTCTTAACTCCTCATTTTCTCTAGCTAATCTTTCGAGCTCTTTTTCATTATCTGAATATCCAACTTTCTCCTTAAATAAATCAGCTC
>JAVCBZ010000092.1 GCA_030765735.1 Candidatus Susulua stagnicola
CATTAGCTAGGGTATAGTACTTAACTTTTATTTTTAAACCTTGCTGAGGTAAAACTTCTTCAATTTCTAGAGAATCGCTTCTTATTGTCATTGAATTTTTGATTTCAGAAGAAGAAATTACCTTAAATGGTTCAATGAATTCCTTTTTATTAATCTTTAAAAATGTACGAAAACCTAAAGAAGAAGCAAAAGTATAAGCTTTGTTGGCTGGAAAAAACTCTGAAATCGCATGATCTTTGTCTTTAATACCAAAACTTACCACTCCTTGTCCACGATTTACATAAAAAACCCAAAGAGGAACTCCCCAAACCCCAGAAATACCAGGGAGAAAATTAGAAAATGGTTGAGTGTGATTGTAGCCCTTTACAGTAAAACTACCATCACTTTTAAGTGAATAATTTTTACTCATAGATAAAACCTTTAAGGGTTAATTAATCCTCCAGAAACAATTAATCTTATTGCTTCCTCCACGCTTATTTCTAATGCTATTAAATCCTTCTCCTCAATAATAATAACAAAACCTGTTATTGGGGAAGGTGATGAAGGCATGAAAACATTACAAAGTTTTCTAGACCCTTTTTCCTTAAATTTTATAGTATTTTCGTTAGTAAGAAAGCCTAAAGAATAGACACCTTTACGTGGATATTCTACTAAAACAGCGCTACGAAAATTCTTCTGAGGCGGAAAGAAAAGAAAATCAACTATTCTTTTTACTGGAAAATAAATTTTGTTTACCAAAGGAATTCTAAAAAATAACCTCTCGGCCCATCTAAAAATCTTCATCCGAGAAAGACGAAGTAACAAACCAAGAAAGAAAATAAGTAAAACAGCAATAAGAATTCCTAAGCCAGGGACTTGGGACCCCACAGAATCATAAAGAAAATCATTTATATATTTGCCTAAAATTCCATCAGCAAAATGAAAAAGGCCGTAAACAACATAAATAGTGATTACTAAAGGAATAATCGCAGTTAGACCGGTAATGAATATTTTCTTTAACATCTTATTTTGAATTTTCAGTGAAGTTTACTTTTCTTAACACGGCAACAATTTTACCATGAAAATTAGGAAAAATAAAGAAGAATAAAAAAGGGACAAGTTATAAAAACCTGCCCCTTAAATAGCAATAAATTAAATTATTCTTTAGCTATAGCTATCGCAATAGCTCCAGCCATAATCAATAGCAAACCAATACACCCTTTAATCAAAACTACAAGGTCCAATCTCCACTTAATTGCTAATACTAAACCGATAATAATAAGCACTATACCTAAGATTACTTTAGGATTTAACTTTAGACCTGCACAACAACTCTTTTTTTCTTCACCTTTTTCATCATTAGTTTCTTCTGACATTGAATACCTCCTTCTTTTTTAGTACTTTTACCTTCTACCCTCTCCAATTTATCTTTTACGTATGTTATCCACCACTTTGAATAATTTAACAATTTCAGGAAGTGCTACTACTAAAACTAACAACAAAACCGGTAGAAATTATTATAGCAAATATAGAAAAATTAAGTATTCCTCTTCTTTTGACAATACTAATAAACCCACCATACACCTAAATAATCGTAAAATCAATTAATAAATAATCTTAATTGAAAAAACGTCTTATAATTAAAAATTATCTTTATAGGGTTCATACTCCCAGCGAACTAAATTTTCTTTTTGATTAAAATAAAGATATACTCGGTCAGATTTAAAATACTCTGTGGGGTGACGATAAAGTAACCTAACTCCGCCTGGAGGATCAATTACTTCTTTAACTAATACAGGCTCACCATAAAGATTCATAAAACTTTCTTTAGAAACACCTTGCTCTAAACATTCCTTCTTTAAATTAATCAATAATTTATTGAAAAGCTTAGTCTGGTTAGCTAAATAAACTTCAATCTCGTCTTGACTATCACCAACACTTTTTAGAGTCTTTAAACTTTCAGGTAGGAAAAAACAACCAGACACAAAAAACAAGATTAAGCAACTTATTATTATAAATCGAAGCCTCATATTACTTCAATCATATAATAAAACTCAATAATAATCAAGGTTTAGATGTCTAGAATTTAAAGTTTATGAAAAAGGACAATTTTATTTAAGTTTAAACTGTTTTTTCTTAAAAAGATTAATACAAGCATCTACTACTTGTTTATCGTAAAGAATGCCTCTACCTTGTTTAATTTCAGCAAGGGCTTTATCTATACCTAAAGCTACTCGATAAGGACGATAAGAAGCCATAGCTTCAACAACGTCTGCTACAGTTAGAACTTTTGTTTCAAGTAATATATCCTTACCAGCAATCCCCCTAGGATACCCTGAACCATCTAACTTCTCATGATGTTGGAATACAATCATCGCAATCGGCCAAGGAAATTCTACTGGCTTTAAAATATCATAACCAATCTGAGGGTGAGTCTTTATTATGCTAAACTCTAATTCACTCAATTTACTAGGCTTACTAAGTATTTCTGCTGGCACATAGACTTTTCCAACATCATGAATAATTGAAGCCATTCGTATGCCTTCAACTGTATCTTTATCTAAATTCATTTCTTTAGCAATTGCACAAGCTAGGCGTGCTACTCTTCTCTGATGACCAGCTGTATAAGGATCTCTTCTCTCAGCTGTTGCTGCTAAAGCAATAACTGTTTCCTCTAAAATTCTATGAGATTTATCAATACTTTGTCTATGTTCCAACTCTATTTTTTTCTTAATAGTTATATCAGATATAACTTCAACAACACCAGAAACATTCCCCTCTAAATCTTTAATTGAATGAGCTCTTATGAACCAAACCCTACCATCTGGTAAAATTATCTCTGCTTCATTATAATCACCGGTTTTAAATACTTTTACTACCGGACAATTTTTACAAAATTCTTTATGTTTGTGCCAAACATCATAGCATCGTTTCCCTACTAATTCTACAGGGTTCAAACCCCTAGAATCTCCAGCAACTTTATTAGCCCAAAGAATTCTCATATCTTTGCCATAGTAAACAACCATCTCAGATAAGCTATCTAAAATCCTAGTCTTCTCTTCTTCAGATCTTCTTAGAGCTCTTTCTATTCTCCACCGCTCAGTTATATCTCTGGCAATAGCACAGACATATTCTTGTCCATCATATTCCATATATTTTCCATGAATTTCTACGGGAAATGGCTTACCTTCTTTATCAATAAAATTAGTTTCAATTTTACCAATCTTGTTTTTTTTCATTACTTTCCAATGCTGAGACCAATTCTCAGGATTAAAATTATTATCAATATCAAATACCTTCATTGTTAAAAGCTCTTGATGTAAATAACCTAATGACTTGCAAGCGGCATTATTAACATAAAAAATCTGTCCATAAGAATTAATCCAAAGAGCAGCATCAGCCATATTATCAAAAACAAATTTAGTAATTGATAATTCTTCTTCGGTTTTTTTACGCTGGGTAATATCAACCCAATTCGCCACGTACCTTTTATCCTTTTTACCGCCTTTTAACTCTCTGGAAGTTATCTCAACATAAAACTTTTCTCCATTCTTTTTTTGAAAAATTTCCTTTAAGAAATTGGCACCATTTTTAAAAGCATTTTTAAGATCATTAGCAGTTTTGGGTATTGTATCTTTTGTCCACCAAGGATAAGGAGGCTTTACTCCAATAACCTCTTTGGAGGAAAAACCAGTTACCTTCTCTAAGGCAGGATTTATGTATTTAACGGAAGCATCTGCCTCAATAACTATCATCGGATAAGGACTACTATCTAATACGCTTTTATTAAATTTTTGGCTCTCCCCTAAAGCTTTTACAGCCTCTTTAAGTAAATGTTCTGCTTTTTTACGAATAGTAATGTCCTTCCATACGCTTTGGACAAAAGTCATTTCACCTATAGTCACAGGACGAGAACTTACTAAAACATTATGTACATCTCCATCTTTAGACTTCTGTTTTGTTTCAAAAATATCTCCGCCGTTATCAACAATCTTCTTAAGATGTTTTTTAATGTCTTCTGGGGATTCAGTAATTTCGAAGTCAGATATTCTAAACTTTGCGAATTCTTTTCGAGTATAACCTAAATTTTTATAAGCCCTCTCGTTGTACTCGACTAACTCTCCAGTTTCTGGGTCAAGAAGCAAAGTAGCATCTGGTCCCTGATTGAATAAGACACGATATCGTTGCTCACTCTCTTTAAAATTTTGTTTTGCCTCCTTTATAGCAGTAATGTCTTTCCATATGATGTACCCACAATCCTTTCCTCCAAGGTTAATCACCTTACAGTGCACAATAACATCTCTTAATTTTCCATTTTTCGCCTTATATTTAGTTTCAAAGCTATCGTCGTTTAAGATTTTAAGTTTTCTAACGCGCTCTTTAAAATTTTTGAAAAATTCCTTAGTGTCAATATCACATATATTTAATTTTTCAAATTCCTTACGGGTATACCCAAGACTTATACCGGCAGCCTCGTTAAAATCTATCACCATCCCGGATTTAAGGTCAAGCAAGATAATCGCTGCTGTTGCTTGAAAAAAAATGGAACGATATTTTTCCTCGGATTCTTTAAGATTTCGCTCTGTTTCTCTGCGTTCGGTAATATCTAACCCTGAACTCAAACTACCAATTATTTTGCCTTCCTCATCCTTAAGCGTAGTATTATGCCAAGATATTAAATGTTCCTCGCCTTTTTTAGTTAAAACCAAATTCTCATAACGATCCACAAACTTTTGGCCGCTGAAAAGACTTTTCACAAAAATATCTTTAATTTCGTCTCTGTTTCCTTTCGCAATAAAGTTACTAAACCAATCCTTACCGATAATCTCTTTCTGAGGATAGCCTAAGATCTCGGCTCCCTTTTTATTTATTAAGGCTACCTTCCCATTCTTATCAATAATTACCATTACCACCCCGACAATATCAAGATAGTTTTGCGTCCTTTCTTTCTCCCCTCGCAGCCTTTTTTCAGTCCACTCATACTGCCGCTTCATTATCCCAAATTCAGCAACTTTTTGACGTAGGCTCTCTAACTCTTGGTATATTTCCTTATCTGGCTTTTCTTTTTTCATATCTTTCTTAAAAATAAAAAGACAGCTTTTTCAGAAAACTGTCTTTAAAACCAATCTGTTTTTCTCTTTTGAATAATTTCATATAGCACTTATTAGCTAATTGACTGACGTTTAAATATAACATATTTTATATTCTTTGTCAAAATTGCTCTCTGTCTTATACAATCATTTTTTGGTTATAACTTTTCGATTGCTTTGTTATTTGATAGCAAAAAAGAGAACAGGAAATAGCCACATTAAAAGAAAGTGGAGCACCTTGCATCGGAATATGAACTTTAAGATCAAGATGTTTTTCAACTCCATAACGCATCCCCTTGCCTTCAGATCCTAACACAAAACATAACGGAAAAGGCAAACTAACGCCACTAATGTCTTTTCCCCCTGATGGTGCTGTACCAACAACCCACCAACCTTTCTTCTTTGCTGCAAGCAAAGCATTAGTAAGATTAGAAACCATAGCCACTGGAGTATAATTTTCTCCTCCTGAGGCAACATGCACAACAGATTCAGTTACTTCACAAGCTTTATGTTTAGGAATAATTATTGCAAACTTACCAAAACAAGCAGTAGTACGAATTATCGCACCTAAATTTTGAGGATCAAACACTCTATCAAGAAAAATTAGAGATAGTCCTTGATCTTTTCCTCTAGTTAATAAATCTTCTAGATCAATATATTTAAACCCCTCCACCAAAGCCACGATACCTTGCAAATGGTCTGAATCTTTTATTTTAAATAATTCTTTTTTAGAAACATCTTTAATCGTAATCTTTTTGGTTTTAATTAATTCTTCTATTTGAGGAGCAGAAAAATTTTCTGCTAAAAATATCTTTTTGATACTCTGAGGATTGGTATTTAAACGTTCAAAAACTGAATTTTTTCCATAAAGAAACATAAAAAATAATAGATATACTTAATTATGCATCTCATAACTAAGCCCATCTCTTAACTCCTCATTTTCTCTAGCTAATCTTTCGAGCTCTTTTTCATTATCTGAATATCCAACTTTCTCCTTAAATAAATCAGCTC
>JAVCBZ010000068.1 GCA_030765735.1 Candidatus Susulua stagnicola
ATAACAAAACCATCGCTTATGGGTTTTGATCTAGTTCACCTTAATTTGCATAAGACTTTTTCTACGCCTCATGGTTGTGGAGGTCCAGGTGCTGGTGTGGTAGGGGTTGGTGAGATTTTGGAAGATTTTCTACCGATGCCATTAGTTAAGAAAGAGGATAATAAATTTTATTTTGATTATAAAGTAAAGAATTCTATCGGTCGCCTAAGAAGTTTTCATGGTAATTTTGGAGTTTTAATAAGAGCTTATGCTTATATTTTACGTTTAGGTGGAGATGGTCTCTTGCGAGTAGCTCAAAATTCAACTCTTTCTGCTAATTACATAAAGGAAGAGTTAAAAAAACATTATCAAGTAGCTTTTTCTAAAAAATCTATGCATGAGGTAGTTTTTACTTGTCAAAATCAGAGAGAAAGAGGAGCATCGGCTTTAGATATAGCTAAGAGGTTAATTGATTTTGATATTCATCCTCCGACAATGTATTTCCCATTAATTGTTAAGGAAGCTTTAATGGTGGAACCAACAGAGACTGAAAGCAAACAAACTTTAGATTATTTTATCCAAACCATGATTGATATAGATAAAGAAATTAGCCTAGATTGTAATAAAGTTAAAACTTCTCCACATTCGGCGCCAGTAAAAAGAGTTGATGAGGTAAGAGCAGCAAGATTCCCTGATTTAAAATGGAAAAATCCTGGCGTCTAATTTTAGATCAAAAATGTGATGGCTATTATAACATGGCCCTTGACGAAGCCATATTGCTAAATTATAATTCTGTTAGAATTCCTACCTTAAGGATTTATGGGTGGGATAAGCCTTTTATTTCTTTAGGATATAATCAAAGTATTGAAAAAGTCTTAAATTTTAAGGAAGAACTTCCCTTTGTTAGGAGAATAACTGGTGGTTCAGCAATTCTTCATTACAAAGAGGTTACTTATAGTTTAGTTTGTTCCTTAGAAGATTTAAATTTATCCAAAGAGGTTAAAGCTTCCTATAGGAGAATTTGTTCTTTTTTAAAATGTTTTTATAGTCAATTAGGTTTGGAGGCATTTTTTGCTGGTGATTTAGATTTTAAGAATCAAGAGGTTAAAGAAAAATTAGGTAAGTATAAAAATTTTTGTTTTTCAAATTGGCAGCATTTAGATCTTTTAATCCAAGGTAAGAAAATTGGCGGTAATGCTCAACGGCGTAGAAAAAATATTATTTTTCAGCATGGCAGTATCCCCCAAGAAATAGATTTTTCTTATATTAGAAGAATAATAAAAGATTCAGGAGAACTTGAGGCTAAGACAACTTCTTTAAATGAATCTTTGGGTAAAGCTTTAGGTTTCGATTTATTAAGTTCACTTTTGCATTTAAGTTTTAAAACCACTTTTGGTGTAGAATTTAATCAAGGCAAACTATTGGATTTAGAGAAAGATAATATAGCTTTTCTTCTTAAGAATAAGTATAAAACAAAAGAGTGGAATAATAATAAAATTCTAGAAAATGTTTAAGAGTGTTCCTAAACCTCCTTGGTTGAATAAAAAAATTGTTCTTGGTTCTTGTCGTAAAGTCAAGAGTTTGTTAAGAGACTTATCTTTGCATAGTGTTTGTGAAGAGTCATCTTGCCCTAATATTTCAGAGTGTTTTTCTAATGGAGTGGCTACTTTTATGATTTTAGGTGATACCTGCACTAGAGATTGTGCATTTTGTGGAGTTAATAAGGGTAAGCCTTCTTTAGTTGATTTTGATGAGCCTGAGAGAATAAAAGAAGCAGTTAAAAGATTAAATTTAAATTATGTGGTGATAACTTCACCGACTCGAGATGATCTTGATGATGGAGGGGTAGGAGTTTTTTGTCAAACAGTAGAAGCAGTAAAGAGCATAGGCCCAGAGATAAGAGTAGAGATTTTAATTCCTGATTTTAAAGGTAGGGTAGATTTGATTGAAAGAATAGCTAAGTCTAGGGCTAATGTTATTAGTCATAATATTGAAACTATTGCTTCTTTATATATAAAGGTAAGAAAAGAATCTGAATATAAGAGATCATTAAAAGTTTTAAAGTTGATTAAAAAAAATAATAAGGGAACCTTTACTAAATCTGGCCTTATGTTAGGGTTAGGTGAAGAAGAAGATCAAGTTATCCAGACATTAATGGATATTAAAAGAGTAGATTGCGATTTTTTAACTTTGGGACAATATTTACCGCCGTCTTTAAATCATTATTCTTTAAAAGAATATGTTCACCCTGATAAATTTAATTATTTTGAAAGTTATGCTCGAAAAATTGGATTTCGTGGAGTAAAAAGCGCACCTTATGTTCGTTCTTCATATCTAGCCCACTCTTTTTTTAAGGATGAAGGATGAAGGGGGAAACGAAAAAATCAGAATTTTGTTTTATACTTCTACCTTTTCCCTTCATCCTGCTTCCTTAAATTATATACAATATATAGTAGTATATATAGATATATACAAGATATGGAAAATTATAGCATATTATAGTAAATTATTCTTGACATTAGTAAACAAAAATATTTTAATAGAGGTATAACATAATTATACAAAATGAGGAAAAAAAGAATGCCAAGATTAATGAGTGTCGAAGAGTTAGCCGATTATTTAGGTTTGCAAAAACAGACTGTTTATAATTGGTTGCATAATAAAAAAATATCAGGAATTAAAATTGGTAAGGTATGGCGTTTTGATCGAAAGTATATTGATGATTGGTTGAGAAAGTGCGGTGGGAGCTAAGTATGCCAAAAACTAAAAAAGTTGGTTTGTATCTAGGAGTAAATTCTATAGGTGTAGCTGTAGTACAGGGCAAGGATATTCTTTCTTTGGAAAGATTTGAGTTTTCTTCTATAGAAGAAGTAGGAAATAAAATTACAAATGACGATATAAGATGGGAAGCTTTGATAAATAAGACTTTGAGAGAGGTTGATAGCCATGCTAAAGAGGTTTATATTTCTCTTGCCGATAAAGATTTTATTTTTAGATCTCTTGACATGCCTTTAATGAAGAAAAAAGATATAGAGTCGTCGTTAATCTATGAAGTAGAAAAATATATACCTTTTAAGATAGAGGAATTAGTTTGGGATTATGATTACGTTAATTTTTCAAAAGAAAGAAAAATTGGCCTTTCTTTTATCGGGATAAAAGAAGATAATTTTGAAAGAGTTAGGTCTATGTTATTTCGCCTGGAGCTTAAGGCAGCAGTAATTGAACCTTCTTGTCTATCTTTAGCTAGAGCTGTAAAATCTGTAAAGAAATTTTCTCAGTTTAACAATTTTGTAATCTTGGATTTTACTCAGGATGAAGCTTCTTTTACTTTTTTTCAACAAGATTTACCAGTGTTTAATCGTTATTTCGTTGTTCCTAAAAAAGAAGATAATATTGATTTAGATAATTTTATTGAAACAGTAAATTTTTCTTTTCAGTATTTTAAAAGAGAATTCAAAAATTATAAATTAGATAAGTTTATTGTAATTGGTGATTCAAATGTCGAAAAATTAGTTTCGTCTTTAAAAGAAGGATTGCAGATTGAGATAGAGTCTATTTCTTTTAATGATTTAACCAATAGAAGCGATAATAAGGTAGAAAGTATCAAAGCCTTAGGAATAGTAGGTTTGCAAGAATCTTCTTATAAATTTAAACCTAATTTAAGAAAAACTGAAGAGCGTTTGGTTTCTTCAGGAGGATTTTACCCAGCAGTTTCTTTAAAGGTGGGATTGCTTGGTTCTTTGGTAGCTGTGGGAATAGTTGGGATTATGTTTCTTTCTGTAATATTAGGAACTGAATTAGCAGCTAAAAAAACTATTTTAAAAAACAAGGAAAGCTCTGTTATTGTGCCAGAAGCTTTAAAGGTATTTACTTGGTCGGAGAGATTGGATATAGTACATAATGAAGAGGAAAGATTAAATACGTTAAAGAATGTTGCATCTTCTTTTATTCGTTTTTCTCCTTTTTTTGAAGAGTTGGCTATGAGTACAATACTTCCCAGTAAATTATGGCTTGGTAATTTAGATATTTTTAATTATCAGGGAGTAATAAAAGGGACATTGAGTGGATATGTTTTTCGTGATGATGATTACGAAGAAAGATTAGCTGTAGATGAGCTGATTTCTAATTTAAAGGAAAACAGAACAATGGGATTATTTTTTAATAAGGTGAGTCTTGAATTTTCAAATAGAGAATTATTAGATGGCTTTGAAGCTACTAAGTTTTCTATTGCTTTGGAGCAGTAAAATTTATGGACATAAAATCTTTATTACAATATAAAAATTTAATTGTTAGCTTAGTTATTATTATTATTGTTGGTATATTAGCTCAACTAATGTTTTCTTATTATTCTTTGCAAGAAAGTAGCGTAGATACAAAAAATAATGGATTAGAAGTAGGTAAGCAGGCTATAGATAGGTGGAGAGAGTTAAAAGGTGAGATTAATGAGTTAGATGATATTTTTTTAGCCAAAGATCCTTTAGCTATTAAAAAATTTGTAGAAGAAAAAGCTAATGCTTTTGATATTAAAATTATTTCTTTGAATACTTCTGATGAAGAAACAAATCTTTATTGGGAAATAACTGTTCAGTTAGGTATGGAATGTATTTATAAAGACTTTACTGCTTTCATTAAAAGCGTTGAGGAAAAAAGTATAATAGCTGAAGATATTAGAATAATAAGTGATAAGGGTAGCAATAGTGAAAAGATTAATTTAAAATTAAAGGGGTTTGTGCTTAAATAATGATAAAAATGGTTTTTACTCTTTTTTTAATATTCTTAGGTTTTTCAAGTTTTGTTTATTCCAAAAGTGAATACAGAGATCCTTTTGAGTCTTTATTACCACAAGTGGTAGAGCAAGATGAAGCAATGAGTTACCAAGAAGAGATCCCAAATGAGGTAGCAGATATTTTACCTGACTTAAATGTACAAGGTATTATTTTGAAGGGTAATTTTCCACAAGCAATAATTGATGGAGAAGTGTATAAAACTGGTGACAGTCTTAAAGATGTGAATGGGAAAATTTTTAGAATTGAAAAAGGAGCAGTATTCATTTCTTATGAAGAAAAAATATATAGAATTAAAATTCAGAAGAAGGAGGAAATATGAAAAAGATTTTTTTAATAGTTTTTTTGATTTTTATACTTTCGTGGAGTACAGGTTATTCTCGAGATAATATTTATGGTGACTATTTGTTTGGTAGCATGGATAAGAAAATATCTTTAGACTTGGAGAACGCAGCATTAGTCGATGTTTTAAAGATGCTTTCTCAACAAATTGGTCTTAATTTTATATCTACAGAAGCAGTAAGAGACAGGGGTATAACTTTATATATGGAAGAGGTTGGATTAAGAGAAGCAATGGATATAATTTTTAAGGCAAATAATCTTGCTTATGATTATTATACTGATTCTAATGTATTTGTAGTGAAAGAGCTAGGTAAACCAACTTTAGAGTTAAAAACTAAAGTTTATCAATTACAATATGTGAGAGTTAGATCTTCTAAAATGGAAAAGGAAGTTATAAGTATGTTAGAAGATGACGAGGAAGAACAAGAAAGTGACGATGCCCAAACAGGGATATTGGGCGCTGTAGAGTCAGTATTAACTGAATTTGGAAAGGTGACTGAAGATCCGATAACTAATTCTTTGATTGTTGTTGATGTACCGATTCAATTTGCAGTTATTGATAAAATTATAAGTGAGTTAGATATTCCTCCGGTTAAAATTTTGATTGAAGTAGAAATGATGGATGTTTCTAAGGCTCATCTTGACCAGATAGGAATGAATTTTGAGAATGGGGCATATGCTGCCTTAACTCCAGGGTCAAGAGAGACTCGTTTTCCTTGGGACAATAGGTTTTTTCATTCTGGAAGTGATGATACAGGTGGAGAAGAACCTTCGCTTTCAACATTAGATTTATCTGATTTTACAATGATAATGCAGTTCTTAACAGAGGATACCAAAACAAAATTTCTTGCTCGTCCAAAAATTCTTACTCTTGCTAATGAAACTGCAGAAGTTAATCTCACCTTGAATGAAGTAATTGGGCTTACTACTACTGCTAATGAGGATGGAACTGTAACTCAAGAAATAGAGAGGGATGATACAGGAACAAGTTTAAGAGTTACTCCTCAGGTAAATTTATCTACTGATGAAATTACTTTAGTTGTTGATGTGTTTAATAAGGAATCTTTAGATAGTAACATTGCGGTATCAGGGATGGATAGTGGTTTTGTAAAGAATGTTGAAGAGAGAAGTACTAAATCTATAGTTAGATTAAAAAATGGAGAAACGCTTCTTATTGGAGGGTTATTAAAGAAAAAAGAGCAAGAAACTATTACAAAAATACCTTTTTTGGGTGATTTGCCTCTTATTGGAAGAGCTTTTCGTTATACAGAGCGACCTAAGACCGATAATATAAACAGAGAGCTTCTTGTTTTCCTAACACCACGTATTATGAGAAATGAACATCAACTAATTAAAAAAGCTAAAGTCATTGTTCGCGAGCAACAGAATTTTTCAAAAGAAAGTTCAATGAAAATTGCTTTAGATCGTTACAATAAATAAATTATAATCATTTGTAAAAATGGCAAGGTATAAACGATTAGGCGATATATTAATTTCTGAAGGGATTATTACTGAAAAGCAGCTTGAAGAGTCTATTGCTTTGCAAGCAAAGGAAGGTGGTAAGGTAGGGGAAGTTTTAATTAAGATGGGCTATGTAAGCGAAGAGCAAATAGTTATTGCTTTGAGTAAGCAATTAGCTATTCCCTATATTTCTGTAGCATCTGGTAAACTTATTCCTATACCTGATCAGAATTTAGAAACAATAATTCCACATGATTTTTCGATAAGAAATATTATCCTGCCACTTTCACGCAATCTTAATTCTTTAACTGTAGTAATGTTTGATCCTCTAGATTTAATACTTATTGATAATCTTAAAAAAATTACTAGTTGTGAGATAAATCCAGTTGTTTCTACTAAAGCAAATATTTTAAAAGCTATTCAAAATTTTTATGGAAAGGAAAAGATTTTTCGCGAAGCTATTGAAGCTGCTGGAGATAGCAGCTTTAATCAAGGAATAAAGGAGCTATCGTCGGAGGACACAGATTTAAGTTTAGATAAGTTAATCGCCCAAGCTGAAGAAGCACCAGTAGTTAAGTTGGTAGATCTTTTGATTAGACAAGCGATTGAAGAAGGTGCCTCTGACATACATTTAGAGCCTCATCGTAATAAATTAAGTTTAAGATATAGAGTTGATGGGGTTTTGTATGATATGCCTTCACCTTCGTCAGCGCTTTATTTACCAATTATTTCTCGAGTGAAAATCCTTTCTAAGATGGATATTGCTGAAAAACGTCTTCCTCAAGATGGTGGTTTTATGGTAAAGATGGGTAAGAGGCTTATAGATTTACGGGTTTCATCTTTGCCGACCATTTATGGCGAAAAGATTGTTTTAAGAATCCTTGATAAGAGTCGTATCCCGTTAAATTTAGCAAAGTTAGGGTTCTTACCTCAAGAATTGAAAATTATACGAAAAGGGCTAGATGCTTCCTATGGTCTTGTTTTTTTAACTGGGCCTACAGGATCAGGTAAATCAACCACACTTTATGCTGCCTTAAATGAGGTAAAGTCAGTAGCTAAAAATATTTTAACGGTTGAAGACCCAGTAGAATATCGAGTTGATGGAATAAATCAGGTTCAGGTTAAACCGGAGATTGGTTTAACGTTTGCTAATGCTTTAAGGTGTTTTCTAAGGCAGGATCCTGATATAATTTTAATAGGTGAGGTAAGAGATTTAGAAACTGCTGAGATGACTATAAGAGCTGCGCTTACAGGACATTTGGTGTTCTCTACTTTGCATACTAATGATGCTATGTCTACGATTAATAGATTAGTAGATATTGGTGTGCCTAATTATTTAGTTGTAGCTTCATTAAAGTTAATTATTGCTCAACGTTTGATAAGAAAGCTTTGTCCTTATTGCAAGGAGCCTTGTGAAGTTAAAGCTGGAGATATTCCACAAAATATTGTTTTAAATTCTCCAGTTATTTATAGAGCTAAAGGTTGTGAAAAATGTAATCTTATTGGTTATAAAGGAAGATCAGTAATTAATGAGGTCGTTTTGATTGATGAGGAAATTAGGGCAGCAATAAGCAAGGGCTTATCTTCTTCACAAATTATGGAAGTAGCTAGGAAAAAAGGAGCTTTAACCCTTTTAGAAAGTGGAATAAAAAGGGTTGAAGAAGGTATTACTTCTTTAGAAGAAGTTTTGTCAGTAGCTGCAGTATAGTGTAACTTAGAAGGGTAAGAATATTTACACAAAATAAATAAATTATGCCGAAATTTAAATGTACGACAAGAACAAAAGATAATAAAACTGTAAAAGAAGTTTTATTTTTGTCTTCTAAAGAGGAGGCTATCAATAATTTAAGAGCAAGGAATTTGTTTGTAATTTCCGTAATAGAAATTAAAGAAAAAAGTTCAGGTGGATTATTTTCTAGTCGTAAAGGTAAGAGGAATAAGATTAAGCCATACGATTTAGCATTTTTTGCGCGTAATCTTTCCACTACTCTTTCTAGCGGAGTAACTCTCCTGAGGAGTTTAGAAATTCTTTCTTATCAAAGTGAAAGCATCAAGCTTGAAAAAATATTAAAAGAATGTAGTGGATATATTAAAGAGGGGCTATCCTTGAGTGAGGCAATTATTAAATATCCTAAGATTTTTTCTCATCTTTGGAGAGGGCTTATTGAAGTAGGAGAAGCTTCGGGTAATCTTCCCTTTGTTTTAGAAAAATTAGCTGATTATTTAGAAATACGAATAAGTTTTGAAAGAAAGATCCAAGGAGCTCTCATCTATCCAATGATTCTTTTTTTTGTAGCAGTTGGAGCGGTGATTGTATTTTTTAAATTTATTTTACCTAAGTTCACTACTTTATTTGATCAGTTTAATATAGAATTACCCTTAGCTACAAAAATTCTTTTTGATATAAGTAGACTTTTTGAAAAACATTTCATTCTAATTTTATTTTTTATGGCAGTTGTAATTTTTGGATTTGTACTTTTTACAAAGAGACCAGAGACTAGAAAAACTTGGGATAAAATAAAATTAAAAATACCATTAATTGGCGATTTAGTATTTCTTGTTGTCCTAGAGCGCCTTACTTCTACTATTTTTATTCTCTTAGATAGCGGGTTACCTTTAATATATACCCTAGAGGTTGTTGCTCGCGGGACAGGTAATTCTGTTTTAGAAAAAAGCCTTCTTCAAGTAACCGATAGAGTAAGAGATGGAGCTTCTTTATCTGATGAATTTCGTAAATTAGATATTTTTCCTCTTTTGATTTCAGAAATGGCTAAAATTGGTGAAGAAACTGGAAGTATGCCTCAGGTTTTCAATAAGATAGCTGTTCATTACCAAAAGGATCTTTCGTCGCGTATAGAGCGTTTAATTTCTGCCTTTGAGCCAATTATGATTGTTCTTATCGGAGTGGTAATTGGAGGCATTGTTATTGCTTTGTTTCTACCTTTATTTAAACTTTCTACCTTAGGAGGGTAGATAGGGATATATTTTTCATTTTTGTTGATATAGAGATAAAGAGCGTGGTATAAAGAG
>JAVCBZ010000106.1 GCA_030765735.1 Candidatus Susulua stagnicola
AAGAATTAATTAGTAATCCTAATTTTAAATTAATAGAGCATGATATATCCCAACCTATAGAGATAGAAGAAAGATTAGATTGGGTTCTACATTTTGCTTCATTAGCTTCACCTAAACATTATTTAAATTATCCAATAAAGACTTTGAAATCAGGTTTCCTAGGTACACATAATTGTTTAGGAATTGCTAAAGCAAAAAAAGCAAAGTTTTTCTTAGCTTCTACTTCTGAAGTTTATGGAGATCCATTAGTCCATCCGCAAATTGAAGAATATTGGGGGAATGTAAATTCTATTGGAATAAGAAGTTGTTATGATGAGAGTAAACGTGGGGCAGAAGCCTTAGCTTATGCTTATATGCGTCAGCATGATTTAGACATAAGAGTAGCAAGGATATTTAATACTTATGGCCCCAATATGCATCCTGATGATGGAAGAGTGGTTTCAAACTTCATTGTTCAGGCTTTGAAGGGAGAAAACTTAACGATTTATGGTCAGGGTCAACAGACTCGATCTTTTTGTTATATCGATGATTTAGTCGATGGTATTTTAAAAATGATGGATATCGATTATAAGTTGCCTTTAAATTTAGGTAACCCTAATGAGTTCACAATTAGTGAGCTTGCTAATTTAGTTTTAAAATTGACTGATTCAAAGTCAAAGATAGAAAATTTTCCACTTCCAGAAGATGATCCAAAACAAAGACAACCAAATATAACCAAAGTTAAAGAAAAGACTGCTTGGGAGCCTAAAATTTCTCTTGAACAAGGCCTAAAGAAAACAATAGAGTATTTTAAGAAAAGAATAAATGATAAGTGATAAAAACTACACAATGTATACAGGACATTTCAAACGATTTACACAAAATCAACACTACAGCTAATCAATTCTATCCTTTACAAGAAGGAAATAATAGTATGTATTTGTACTTGTAGAGAAGGATAAATCAGGGAAATAAGTTATATAACCTCAGATATAAAGAAATTCTATTTATCCTACTAGACGAGTGATATTATTTTTAACTTTTCATCTTGACAAAAGTGATTTTATTAGCTAAACTTATTTCTGTAAGTAATCATTTTTGATTATATTTCGAAACAGTATATGAATTATAGAGAGTTTACAAACAAATTTCAAGGATTACCGATTATCATTAGTAAGGATGTGGTAAGGGCTGAAGAAGATAACCAGGTTGTCCGCAACCAACTTAATCGCTGGCAAAAGAAAGGATTGATTATTAAGTTAAAAAGAGGAGTCTATCTGTTTAATAAAAACGACAGAAGGATCGATCCTAGCTTGGTTTTTGTAGCTAATCAACTATATGCTCCTTCCTATGTTAGCTTAGAGTTTGCTTTGAATTATTATGGTTTAATTCCTGAAAGAGTCGCTGATCTAACTTGTATTTCTACCAAAAAAACAATCCGTTTTGAAAATGAATTAGGGTTGTTCATTTATCAGCATGTTAAGCCTGGTGCTTTTAGAGGTTTTAGGTTAAGCAAAGATGAATATGGTATGCCTTTGTTGTTCGCTGAACCGGAAAAAGCGGTTGTTGATTTCTTGTATTTTAATTTAAATAAATTCAAATCTGATAGTGAGAAGCAATTCAAGGATTCATATCGTTTCCAAAATATTGAGTCATTAAAACAGAAAAGGCTAATAGAGTTAGCGAGGCATTTTGAGAACAAGAAGCTAATGCGATTAATTGAAAGTTTTTCTAATTTTATTACAAGTGAGGTGAAATAATGATTGATATTTTAAAACAGCAAATTACCCAGGGTATGTCTATTGAAGAAAAAAGCAATAAAACGCGGGAATTATTACAGATTATTATACTTAAAATTATTTATGATAAAGATTTTTTTAAGAATATTGTTTTTACCGGTGGTACGGCTTTAAGAGTTGTATTCGGTGTAAAGCGATTTTCTGAAGACCTGGATTTTTCTCTCGCAAAAAAAGAGGGATATAATTTTTTAGAGATTAATTCAGTTATTGCTGGCAATTTGAAGCTTTATGGATTTAATGTCGAAGCTAAATCAAAGACAAATAGCAATGTTCATAGTGTTATGTTTAAATTTCCCGGATTATTAAAAGTTTTGGGAATTTCTAATTTAGAGAGCCAGAAAATATCAATTAAGCTTGAGATTGATTCTAATCCTCCTGAAGGAGGGCATACTTCTGATACAGTAATTAACAACATATATATGTTTAATGTAGTCCATTTCGATCTAGCATCTATGTTTGCGACGAAGCTCCATGCTTGTTTTTACAGAAAATTTATTAAAGGAAGGGATTTCTATGATTTTCTCTGGTATATAAGCAAAAATACTAAGCCCAACTATAAACTTTTTAATAATGCGGTCATTCAAACCGAAAATGAAGATCCAAAGGTTAACCAACATAATTTTAAAAAATACCTTGTGGATAATATTCAAAGAATTGATTTTGACCTGGTCAAGAAAGATGTTGAGCGGTTTCTTGAAGATAAAAGTGAGTTAAAGCTGCTTAATTTAAAAACAATCCAAAACAGCATAGAGTCGCTATACTAAGAAAATTTATCAAAGGAAGAAAACTCAGTATTAACACCTCCGATGGTGAAATGGGCAAGTTCTCAAATGCAAGATTGATAGTCAGTCGCTATTGACTAAATTTGGATAATAGGCATTGACTAAACTTAAAATTGTAATGTTAAGGTTTTTCTTAGTATCATAAAAAAGGTATTAGGAGACAATCATATTATCCCTTTAATACGGTTTCTAATTCATATTAGCGGCGGCCGATTGATTTTATAATAAAAAGGGAGTTGACCCGGTTTCAGGAGATACAGCCTTAAATGATTTAAAAGATATGGTAAAGAAGGGCATAATCTCAGTTACAAGAAAAGGGCGAAGCAGTTATTATGTTATTCGGTGATTATTGCTTGTGTCTTGTGTTTGAAGGATTAATCAAAGATGATTCAAGTAAAAGGTTTACAAAAATAATTTGCGTCAGATTTGCGTCAGATGGAAGGCAATTAAGTATTATGTCTCCCCTAGTTTGATCTGTTGATTGACTTTTATGTACAAACAGTATAGAATAGTTATATGGATGCTAAACGTTTAATCTACAAGAAGTTATGTGACGACCTTGATAAGCCGGAGATTAGTATTTTGCTTGGTGCCCGGCAAGTAGGCAAAACATATCTTCTGAAAAAACTGGAAAAATTTACCAGGCAATCCGGTAAAACAACGGCATATTTTAATCTGGAGATTCCTGATGATTTGCTGGCATTTACCGGTTCAGAGTCTGACACGTTTCGTTTTTTGACAACAACCGCTCAGGTACTCTTTATTGATGAATTCCATTACCTTAAAAAAGCTTCTCATCTTTTTAAGGCGGTATTTGACAGTAATCACAATGTTAAAATATATGCTTCAGGATCATCCTCCATTGAAATTCACAAACATCTAAAAGAAAGCCTCGCGGGACGAAGGCGAGTGTATCGAATTTTCCCTTTATCTCTAAAAGAATATAAAATAAACGGCTTACCTCTGGATTCTATGCTTGTTAACGGAAGCCTTCCCGGACTTCTCAAAGAAAACAGTACCGAAGATAAACAGAATTATTTACACGGTTTACTGGAAACATATATTCTAAAAGATATAAAATCCTTGATAAAAGAAGAAAATGTCCGCGCTTTTAATCATCTTCTTTATCTTTTGGCGGAAAACCAGGGCTCAGTTATTTCTGTTTCTAATCTTTCAGGGGAAGTGGGGTTGACAGCAAGAAGTATTGAAAGATATCTCACTATTCTTGAGCAAACATATGTTTGTTTTTCTCTTCCGAGTTTTTCCACTAATCAGGGTAATGAATTGAAAAAATCAAGAAAATATTACTTTTATGATTTGGGCATTCGTAATGCCATCATCAAAAATTTTGAAAAGGTTATTAATCGGCGCAAGGATAAAGGCGTTTTGTATGAATCAATAATATTTTTACAGCTTCTGCAAAAAATATCTCCCGACACATCATTGTATTTCTGGAGAACAAAACAAAAAGCGGAAGTAGATTTTGTAAAAGTAACTAACAGACAGCCGGTCCCTATTGAAATAAAAAGTGATTTAAAACAAATTAAGATGCCTGATGGATTAAAAGTATTTCTAAAACGTTATCCATTAACAACAGAAGCTTATGTTATTAACACAACACAGAGAGGAGAATTAAGCTATTCAGGCATACCTGTCAAATTCATTCTCTGGACTGATATCGATCAAATATAGCGCTGTTGCATAATAGCACCAGCACCAATATAGAAAATGGATATCGGAGATTGTAGTTTGTAGATAGTAGTTGGCAGTTGGTTTGGAGAAAAAGGGAGTTGACCCGGTTTATTA
>JAVCBZ010000067.1 GCA_030765735.1 Candidatus Susulua stagnicola
ACAAGGGAATTAAGGAATACCTTTCAATTATCTAGTCTTATCTTTGAAGGTGAGGAAGATTTAATAACTTTTGCTATATTTATTGAAAATATTTCTAGTAAAGAAGAGAGTTATAACAAAATAGGTAAAGTTAGCTATTTTGTTAACAATAAAGATATTTTTTGCCGACAAGAAGAAACTTATGCAGAATCTTTTCATTCCGAAGAAGAGGGAAGATGCGAAGAATTAATTTCTGGAGTTTCTCAAGCGAAATTTAGTTATTGTTATCTTGATAATCTTACTGGTGAATACAAATGGAAAGAAGATTGGATAAAGGAAGAGCAAGATACTATTCCTCAAGCAATAAAAATAGAATTAGTTTTTGTGAAGAAAACAAAGCAGCAAGAAAAAAATAGTAAGAATCAAGTGATAACGGGGAGAGGTGAGACTTTAGGATTTAATAAAACAATATTTATTCCTATTGGGACAGGCAGGCAGAGTAAGGAATTGAGTTAGATGATCAAAAAAAGTGCTAGTGTGTTAATTGGTACTCTTTGGGTATTAAGCTTTTTATCAGTTTTTGCTATTAATCTTGCTTATACTGCAAGGAGCCAATTATATTATGCTCGTCATCTTCAAAATCGGGTAAAAGCATATTATCTAGCTAAAGCTGGTATAGAAAGGACAACTAGTGAGCTGATTAAGGATGATGAAGCTAAAATTGATGGCTTAGGTGAAAATTGGGTTAGCAATGAAGAACTTTTCAAAGAGGTGCCTTTTGGAGAAGGATTTGTAACTATTAGTTATCAGTTTCAGACACAAAGTAGCCAGGCTGGAGACGAAAGCATAATTTTATATGGAGCAATGGATGAGAGTAGCAAAATAAATATAAATAGTGCCTCAGTAGGAGTATTAGCAACTTTGTTAGAGCGGGTTGGAGAAGTAGAGATAGATGAGGCAAATAATATTGCTGGAGCAATTCAGGATTGGAGGGATGTAGATATTGTTGTTTCTTTAGGAGGTGCAGAAAATAAATATTATCAAGGTTTAGATATTCCTTATGATTGTAAAAATGGAAATTTTCAAGTATTAGAAGAATTGTTGTTGGTTAAAGGAATAACACCAGAAATATTTTTTAAGATTAAAGATATTGTTACTGTTTATGGGGAAGGTAAGGTAAATATTAATACTGTCGGATATAACACATTATATGCTTTGGGTTTAAGCGAAAGCCTTTGCAGACAAATAATAGAATTTCGTCAGGGTAATGATGGTGCATTTGGAACAGAAGATGACAATAGTTTTACTAGTGTTCAGGGGGTAAGGGATATAGGACCTTTATTTACAGAAGAGTCAATTCAGATTAATAAATTAATTTCAGGTAATATGTTATCTGTAGAATCAAATGTTTTTCGAATTAATTCTGTAGGTCAATTAAAAATTGATAAAGGCGTATATTCAAGGAATATTGTTTGTGTTTTAAAGCGTGAAACACTAAAAGATCCACAAATATTGTATTGGCATGAAAACTAAGTCAGGAACAAATAAGCATAAACAAAAGCAACTCGTAACCGCTTTAGAAATAAGTGATAAGTGGCTAAGAGTAGTTCAAGCAGAATGTCATAAACATAAAAAGGTGATTTCTGCGATTGTGACAAAGAAGATTGATTCGTTAACTGACGATAGAATCAGCGGATTAATTGCTAAATTAACTAATGAATTAAAGATAAATTCTCATTATCTTACCATTTCTGTACCGCGTAATGCTACTACTACGAGAAATTTAGAACTTCCCTCTACAGATACTTTTGAAATAAAAGACATGATTGAATTACAAATTGGGAAGCAAACACCTTATGCAAGTTATGAGGTAATTAAGGATTATCATATATTAAATAGCGATGCAGAGGGGTATAGCAATGTATTGCTTGTTATTGTCCATCGAGACATTGTTAGTAGGTATTTTAAGATATTGGAAAAAGCAGGTCTTTCTGCAGAAAGAGTAGCTTTCAGTTCTGAAGGTTTATTAAATTGGAGTCGTTTTTCTGTTGATATTGTACAACGAGCAAACAATGATAGACCACATATATTAGTTGGAGTAGATTATGACACAAGTGACTTTGAAGTTGTGTTAAATAAAAAATTGATATTTGGTAGGAGTATTGCTTTAGGTTTTTCTCAATTCTATGATCAACCAGATCAAGAACAAGATAAATTTATCAAAGAAGTTGGTCATTCCATTTATGCTTATTTAAATGAAGCAAGAGATAAGGACATAGACAAAATCACGATTAGTGGACCAAAAACATTTATAAAGAATTTGAATGAAGATGTTTTAGGAGATAAATTTGGCTTGTCTGTAGAAGTCATAGATCAGTTTAAAAATGTGCCAATTACAGATCAAGCTTTAAAGTTATATGATGAACAAGTAGACAAAGATTCATCATTTTTTGGATTAATTGGGTTGGCTCTTACATTTGGTGAACAAAATATTGATCTTATTCCTCAAGAACTAGAGATAGAAAGGAATGTTAAACAAAAAGGTAAAGATTTATATGTTAGAAGTATATTATTGATAGCTATCGTAATTATTATTTCTGCTACTTTTTTTGGTAGAGTATACAACAAAGAACGATATTTTAGACAATTGAAGGCTGGGCTTTCGAAAATTCAGGATAAAACTGAGCGATTAAATAATATGATTTGGATGCTTGAAGCTGTAAAGACTAGAGTGAGCACAAAGGGCATGTCGTTAAATCTTCTTGCTGAAGTACATGAGGTTATTCCGCCTGAAATCAATTTAATTTCTATAAATTTTGATGGCAAAGAACGTGTAATTTTACGAGGATCATCTGATGCAATGGCAGAGATTTTTAATCTTGTTAACAAGCTAGAAGGATCAAAATATTTTGAAAATGTTGAGACAAAGTACGTAACTAAACGTCAAGTAAAAGGTAAAGAATCAAATGATTTTGAGATTTTTTGCCCTTTATCAGAAAAATACAGAAACATAAATAAATATGGATTGTAAGCTAATAATTAGTAATTATTTTTTAGTCGTATATGTTTATTTTATTAGGATGGTGGTAAGCGAATGCTAGCTCTTCCGAAATTATCCAAAAGAGAAAAACAGATTGGTTTTATTTCTTTGGCTTTAGTTCTTTTTATTTTTTTTGATAAAGTTATTTTTAGCCCTGTCAAAGAAAGATTAAAAAATTTAAATAGCCAAATATTGGTTCAAGAGAAAAAATTAGTTAAATCAAGGCGTATATTGTCTCAAGAGGATTTAATCATAGAGGAGTATGAAAAATATGCTCAGAATGTAAGGCAAGACAGTTCTAACGAAGAAGAAATTGCTTCGTTGCTTAGTATTATAGAGAAAATCGCAAATGATAGTTTTGTTTCTATCGTTGATATGAAACCTTCTAATGTAGAAAGCTTTAAGTTTTATAATAAATATGTAGTTAGAATTGAAGCTGAAGCTAAAATTGGTTATTTAGCAGATTTAATTTATCAATTGGAAAAGTCTCCTTTACTGCTTAGAGTGACAGAAGTACGCTTATCTCCCAAGCAAAAAGAATTTTCTGTTTTAAGAATTTATATAACCATAGTACAAGTCCTATTATCCGAATAAAAGGGGTCAACTCCCTTTTTTTTGCCAGCTAATATCTTAATATTTTCCTTTACAAGTTAATATAGGCATTGTATAATTTTTCTTTTAGATCCTTTGGCTTCACCCTGACTGGTGTCAGGATTTCGCTAATGGGTCGACTACAGTTCGCCTTTGGCGAACTAAGTTTCTTGAACATATATGGAAAAATTAAAATTAGGAATACCTAAAGGAAGTTTGCAGGAGAAAACATTAGAGCTTTTTCGCATGGCTGGGTTTAATATTTATCTAAGCTCACGGTCATATTTTCCTTCTATTGATGATAATGAAATTGAGGTTGTGCTTATTAGAGCTCAAGAAATGTCTCGTTATGTTGAAGAAGGGGTTCTAGATTGTGGCATTACTGGCGAAGATTGGATTTTAGAGAATGGTTCAAGTGTTTTAAAATTGTCTCAGTTGCCCTATGCTAAGCAAACTCTTAATCCGGTAAGATGGGTTGTTGCAGTAAGGGAAGATTCTCGGATAAAGAAAATAAGTGATTTAAAAGGTAAAAGAGTAGCTACAGAATTATTGAAATATACTAAGAAATTTTTTAAAGCGGAAAAAATAGATCTAGATGTAGAATTTAGTTGGGGTGCTACTGAAGTTAAGGTAAAAAGTGGTTTGGTTGATGCTATCGTTGAACTTACAGAAACTGGAGCAAGTTTGCGAGCCAATGGTTTAAAAATAATTGATACAATATGTACTTCCACTACTCAGTTTATTGCTAATAAGTCTTCTTATAAAAATGCCTGGAAGAAGAAAAAAATGCAACAAATTTTGCTGCTTCTTAAGGGAGCTTTAGAGGCTAGAGCTAAAGTTGGTCTTAAACTAAATGTTAAAGAGGACAACTTAGACAAGATTTTGTCTATTCTTCCGGCTTTAAAGAAACCAACAATTTCTCATTTAACTTTAAAGAATTGGGTTGCTTGTGAAGTTATTGTTGAAGAAAGTCATGTACGTAAAGTTTTGCCTTTATTGAAGGAAAATGGGGCTCAAGGGATAATAGAGTATCCCTTAAATAAAGTTATATATTAATACACAGATGATCACAGATTTGAAAACGGATGAACACAGATGAAGATATCTGTGATAATCTGTGAAAACGTTTTGTTTAAAATGCAATCTGTGATTATCTGTGTAATGAGCGGAGTGAAGATATGCCTTGCGGAAAGAAAAAGAAATTAAAAAAAGTAAAAAGACACTGGTTTAAAAAAAGAAGAAAACAGCAAAGACATAAGTCTAAATAATCTTCAATGCGATTCTTTCTGATATCTATTATTCTTTGTTTCATCACACCTTTATCTTTTCCACAAAGTCAAAGGTCGTTAACAGATCTTTATGGGCATTACTTAAAAGGCCTTCTTCATGCCGGAAAAGGAGAATATCTTTTAGGCTTGGAGGAACTTGAAGAAGCTAAGGCTCGGGATCCCCAATCTATCCATATCCGTTTAAAAATCGCTTCGGTGTTAATTCGTTTAAAACGTCTTGATGAAGCTGAAGCAGTATTAAGAGAAGCTAAGGCAATTGATCCTGAGAATTTAGATATTTCTTTAGCTTTAATATTTGTTTATTCTTATGGCAATAAGAATGAAGATTTAGAAAAGGAGTATGAGGTTTTCTTAAAACAAGCTCACGAAAAAAAGCCTAAAGATATAAGTATTTCTGTGTATTTAGCCCAATTTTATTTTTATAAACACGAGCCGGAGAAGGCAATTGAAATATACGAGAAAATTTTAGAAACCAATCCTGATTACATAGAGGCCTTTTTTTGGTTAGGATTTTTTTATGAAGAGTACGGGCAGCGTAACAAGGCTTTAGATGTATGGGAAAAGGGTAGGGTTGTTGATCCTACTTTTGCTCCAATTTTAAATGGCTTAGGCTATACTTATGCTGAGAAAGGAATAAAATTAGATTTGGCCGAGGATTTAGTAAAAAAAGCTTTAGATCAAGACCCGGGGAATGGTGCTTATTTAGATAGCTTAGGCTGGATTTATTTTAAAAAGGGTGAATTCGTAAAAGCTAAAGAATATATTTTCAAAGCTATAGAATTGATTAGAGATCCTGATATTTATGAGCATTTAGGTGATATTTATATTAAATTGGGTGACCAAGAGAATGCGGTTAAGTATTACAAAGAAGGATTTCTTCAATTTCCGAGTAGTAAAAGGTTGAAATCAAGAATTAAAGAATATGAACAAAAAGATAAACTTCTTAAAAAGTAAAGCTAATACGATTAGAAAGCTTATCATTAAGATGTTAGCTGAAGCGAAAAGCGGACATCCCGGTGGATCTCTATCAGCAACCGATATAGTTGCTTGTCTTTATTTTGAAGTTATGCGTCATGATCCTAAAAATCCTGATTGGTCGGGGAGAGATAAATTTCATCTTTCTAAGGGGCATTGTTGTCCGGCTGTTTATAGCGCTTTAGCTTTAAACGGTTATTTTTCTGTTGATGAACTAATGAGTTTGAGGAAACTTGGTTCACTTCTTCAGGGGCATCCTGACTGGAAAACTCCGGGAATAGAAGTGGCCAGTGGATCTTTAGGTCAGGGTTTATCAGT
Source organism: Candidatus Susulua stagnicola (assembly GCA_030765735.1). GTDB lineage: Bacteria > Omnitrophota > Gorgyraeia > Duberdicusellales > 4484-171 > Susulua > Susulua stagnicola. Next base: position 6,193 of record JAVCBZ010000067.1, read on the forward strand.
TGCTTCTGGTATGAGCATGGCGGCTAAAATAGACAAGAAGAATAGCCGGGTCTATTGCCTTATGGGTGATGGCGAACTTCAGGAAGGGAATATTTGGGAAGCGGCGATGTCGGCAGCTCATTTTAAATTAGACAATCTTTGTGGAATTGTTGACCATAATAAATTTCAGATTGATGGACGAACTGAAGAAATAATGAATTTAGCGCCTTTGGTCGATAAGTGGAAATCTTTTGGTTGGCAGGTTATCAAATGCGACGGTCATAATATTGAGGAGTTACTTAAATCATTTGACCAGGCAAAAACAGTTAAGGGAAAACCTACGGTAATTCTTGCTCAAACAGTTAAGGGAAAGGGCGTGTCTTTCATGGAGCACGTTGTTGATTTTCACGGAAGAGCCCCTAGCCAAGAGGAAAAAATTATTGCTTTAGAAGAATTGGAGAATAACGATATAAAGCCTGCCTGACGGCAGACAGGGAAGAGTAATGGAAAAGTTATACGCCCGTGATACTTATGGTAAGACACTTGTTGAACTAGGGGCTAAGGACAAAAATGTAGTTGTCTTAGACGCTGACCTTTCCGGTTCAACACGTACTGCTTTTTTTGGTCGAGAGTTTCCTGAAAGATTTTTTAATTTCGGTGTTGCTGAACAAAATATGATGGCTACTGCCGCTGGTTTAGCTAGTTGTGGCAAGATTGTTTTTGCTTCTACTTTTGCTATGTTTGCTACTGCCCGAGCATTAGATCAAGTAAGGAATACTATTTGCTATAATGACTTTAATGTTAAAATTGTAGCTACCCATGCAGGAATCACTGTTGGAGAAGACGGAGCATCCCATCAAGCCCTAGAAGATGTGAATCTTTTTAGAGCAATCCCAAACATGAAAATAATCCTTCCGGTAGATGCACCTCAAACTAAAGAAGCCATTCTTACAGCTTATCAGACTCCAGGACCATTCTATATTCGTTTAGGTCGTTCAAAAATTCCGACGATTGAGGGGAAAGGTAGTTTTGTCTTTGGTAAGGGCCAAGTAATTGAACAAGGTGAAGACTTGGCAATAATTGCCTCGGGAATTATGGTTTATGAAGCTTTAAAGGTACGCGAAATTTTAAAAGAAAAAGGTATATCAATAACAGTTGCGAATTTTCATACTATAAAACCAATTGATCAAGATTTACTTGTTGAGATTGCCAAGAAACATAAAAAAATTCTCGTTTGCGAAGAACACCAGATCATTGGCGGTCTTTTTTCGGCTGTCTCGGAAGTATTAAGTCGCAAATGCCCAAGGAGAGTAGAGCCGATTGGGATAGAGGATGAATTTGGTCAATCTGGTTCACCTCAGGAGTTGATTGATTTTTATGGTCTCTGTGCTAGTTGTGTCGCTGAAAAAGCAGAAAAGTTTTTACGGCAGCAAGATTAAAGTTTTAAGTCCTGCCAAACTCAATCTTTACCTTAAGATAAAAGGAAAGTATTCAAATGGGTTTCATTGCCTTGAGAGCCTGATTGAACGGATTTCTTTATTCGATGAAATTTCAATCTCACTGAATAAAACCTCTCAGATAAAATTATTCTCAAATAATAAAAGTTTAGAGACGAAGAATAATCTTGTATTCAAGGCTGCTGAGCTATTAAAGAAAAAGTTTAAGA
>JAVCBZ010000101.1 GCA_030765735.1 Candidatus Susulua stagnicola
CTACATCTGCCACCATTTCTGAGTTAACTCTTGACGGTGATATTTAAAAATATAATTATAAATATCTTCTTTGTGATCATCAGGAATACAGATAAATCTAATTCCTATTTCTCTTCTATCCGGATAATCTTTCTGCCATATTATTTGACCTGAAAATTCCAGCACATTGTCGGCCGCTAAAGTAAGATGGAAATCATTTGAATCTCCAGATAAAAACTGTAAAGTTCTATCTAGAATAACTTTTAATCCATTCATGCTTATATCTTTGACTATTCCTTTAACTGTTACAGAAAGTTTGCTTTGAATAAATTTCAAAGGAAAAGCAACCTGAAATCTCATAAATCCTCTTTTCTCATCCATAATTTATCTTTAAGATTTTCTCGTATATCATTAATCAGGAAAACCACATACTATATACCACATACTATATACCACATACTATATACCACATACTATATACTATATACCACATACTATATACTATCATACTATTCTACGCCTCTTCTCTTCAAGGCTTCTTCTATCTTTGATTTTAGCATTTCTATATGAACCGGTTTAACGATATAATCTTCATTATATAAACTAGCAGCTTTTATTTTTGATTCAATATCACCTTTAGCCGTAAGCATTATCACCGGAATAGATAAAATTCCTTTAATTCTTTTAATTTTTTCTAAAACTTCAAAACCATTCATTCTAGGCATCATGATATCTAAAAGTATAATATCAATATCAGTGGATGCAGCTATAGCTATTCCTTTTTTACCAGTAGTAGCTGTAATGACCTCAAAATTTCCAACTAATTCTAAATTAGCTTTTATAAAAAAGGTCAAATCTTCTTCATCATCAATGATTAATACCTTTACTGTATCCATTTCACTTCCTTTACCTTTTGATAATACCACTGACTATAAAGATGTCAAGAAAGTGGTTCTATACCTTAAAAATAGGTAAAACAATCCTAACCGTAGTACCTTTGCCAAGTTCACTATCTACAAACAAAGAACCCCGATTATTCTCGACAATTGTTTTAGACATCGCCAATCCTAAGCCAGTACCCTTTTTATCTCTTTTAGTAGTAAAAAATGGTTCAAAAAGCTTAGGTAAGTTCTCTTTATCTATACCTTCTCCAGTGTCAATTATCTCGATTACACAAACTTTTCCGCTTCTTGAAAATTCTTTTCCAGAAGCCTTAAAAGTTTTTGCTTTCATGCTGCCTCCTTGAGGCATAGCATCAATAGCATTCACAAATATATTGAAAAAAACTTGTTGCATTTGATTCTTATCTATACCAATATAGATATCTTCTTTTGCAAACTCAGTAATTATTTCTATATCCCCTAAAGAGCTTCTATATTTAAGTAAAGAAATAGTATCATCAATCAATTCTTGAGGAGTTACTTTTTCAGTTTTAATTTCCGACGGCATAGCAAATTTTACTAAATCACAAACAATAGTATCAGCTCGCATAGTGGATTCTTTTATTTTCTTCAAAGCAATTTTAACATCTTCACTTTTAGTTTGTAATTTTCGCTCCAAATATTCAGTACCTCCAAGAATAATCCCTAAAGGGTTTTTTACCTCATGTGCAATTCCTGAAGAAAGTCTTCCTAAGGCTGCAAGTTTCTCAGACTGAATTAAACCATATTGAGCTTCTTTTAATTTTGCTGAAGCACAACTCAGCTCTTCATTGGCTCTTATTCGTTCTTCCTCTACTCCAATAACTGAAGCAATAATCCCTAAAAATTTCTTATCTTCACTACCAAGTACAGGTTCATCCTTGTAAACTCCGCATAATACGCCTATGTGTTGCTCGCGACATTTAACTGCTTTACCAATAAAAGTACGAAATTGGTAAAGAGAACAAAATGGATCCTGACTAACGCAAGAAGAATGTGTCAGGTCGTAGATAACCAAAGAACGGTCTTCCTTTTCTTTTATAACTTCAGCACAAAGACTACCCAAATACTCTCCTTTAGCCAGATAATTTAAAGGTGAGTTATATTGTCCTATAGAAAAATATGTATTAGCTTTAATATTAATCCGATGATAAAAGGCTGATTTTGCTCCTAAAACATCACCACATAACTTCACTAAACGTTGAATATTGTCTATAGAATTAGCTCCTAAATTCAATAAGCATTGATTTACCTGACTTAAGCGTTGTTCTTCCCATTTACGCTGAATAACCCCAGCTAAAGTAACTGCTATTGTATTTAGAAATTCCTCCTCCCTTTTACCTTGTTTAGACCCTTTTTCCATACAGACAACTATTACTCCGACTATATTCCCAGCATAAATAATAGGACTACAATATTGAGCCCAAGTTTTTATATTTTTCTGTTTGTCAGCTAAATTTTCCTTAAGGCCATCATCAAACTGAAAATCTCCCAAAGATGCTGCTCGGCCGCAAATACCTTTACCAAAAGGAACTCTTCGATACTTATACTTTAAATCTTCAGAAAACTTGCTATGGACCTTCATTGACAATACTTTAGGTTCTGAATCTACAAGCAATATTGCCCCCATTCCAATAGAGGAAAATAACGGCGAAGAAAGAATAATATTAAGAGCACACTTTAGGAATCCCTCTAAAGAAATACTTTCAAGAGAAAAACGTAAAAGAGAATTTATTGCTGCTTGAGCAAGATAGCTATGACGAATTTCTTGTTCTTGCTTATCGACTCTACTAAAATCCTCAAAAGTTTCTATGACAGCTATAATCTTACCTCGATTATTCTCTACCGGAAAAGAAACCACTCTATAAACTGCCAGCATATCTTTACCAGGTATCTTTATTATATCTTCTTGAGTCTTTTTAGTTTTTAAAGCTTTGCATGTTGGACATAATAAACAAGATTGATTGGAAGAATTGCTAATAATATCATGACAAACTGAACTCTCAGAAAAATTAGGATCAGCAAACCAACTTTTCATCTGCTTATTCATATAAAGGATTTCTCTATTTGGAGATACTAAAGATACTCCAGTATTAATATTATCAATTATACTTTTGTAACCTTCTTCAGTTTTTTTCAATATCTCTTCAACTTTCTGATGGGCAGTAATGTCTACACCAACACTAATCACATATTTAGCAAAGCCTTTTTTATCGAAAACAACAGTATTGACCCACTTTATCAGCTTATTGCTACCATCTTTACATATCCAATGATCCTCGTAATCTTGAGGGAATTGGCCATGTTTTAAATCTAACAAATCATCCTTAGCAGCCTTAATATTCTCTTCTTTTAAAAAAATCCGCCAAAAACTTTTCCCTCTAACTTCAGCAAAACTATAACCTGTTATTTTTTCACAAATACGATTAAACCTAACAATCTTTCCTGTGCGATCAAAGGCTATGACTAATGACCCTATTTTATCTAAAAAAGAAGGGATTAAATCATAATTCTTATTTAACTCATCTTCAATTTCTCTTTGCTTGTTATTAGCAATCTTTGAATAAATACCAATAGCTATCAAAGAGAATATAGTTGGTAGGCGTGACCAAAGGATATAATCATTAAAACTAAAAACAGCTTGGATAAAGCTAACATCCTCATAAACAAAAGCTTCTACTCCAGCCCAAATAAGCCAATACAACACACTAACAATAAAAGTAAAACGTATCATTATCTTTATCTATCCTAAATTTTATTTTTAAATACTAATCAATTATATTTTAACCTTTCCTCTAAGAGTGTCAAGATAGGGTTTTACAAAAAATCTTCTTTTTTTAAAAAAACACCACTCAAGTTAAAGGTTTACAAGGATAAAAATAAGTCCTACAATGCTCTTTATGTTCGCCAACTATCTAAAAGCAATAAAAAATCTTTTTTTTCCTCGTCTTTGTCTCTGCTGTGAAAAGAAAATATCTAAAGGATATCTTTGCCTAGAATGTGAAAGTAAAATCACCTTTCTCTCTCAGCCACGTTGCCATCATTGCCTAATGCCTTTAAGTACTAACTCTTCATGCCTTTGTCAAGAATGCCTTAAGAAAAATTACCCCTACCAAAGACTTATCAGTGCTACAGCCTATAAAGAACCTTTAACGAGCTTAATACATCTCTTCAAATATAGGAATTACGACTATTTAGCTAATTTTCTCTCATCTTTAATGATAAAACACTTATCAAAAATTGACTTTAATCCTAATAAATACAAGCTTATTACCTCTGTTCCTTTACATAAAGATAAGCTAAAAACAAGGGGCTATAATCAATCCCAGCTTCTTTCAAAATTGTTATCAAATCATTTTAAAATCCCTTCCAAGGATGATATAATAGAAAATACAAATATTCGGCCTTCACAAACTAAACTGCCAAAAGAACAAAGAGAGAAGAATACCGAAGGAATATTTGTGGTAAAAAAAAATTTAAAAAATAAAAATATTATCTTAGTAGATGACATCTTTACTACTGGTTCAACAGTTAGCGCCTGCGCCAGAGCTTTGCGAGAAAAACAAGCGGGAAATATTACAATAATAACTTTATCAAAAACTTAATAAAACTATTAAACTAAAAAAATGAAGATTCTAAGAAATTACATCATTAAAGACTTTTTGTCAGTTTTTATATTTTCATTCCTTATTCTTAGCATGGTAATGCTCATGGGTAATCTAATGAAAATATCTGATATGATTGTAAGAAAAGGTATAGGTATTATCGACGCTTTTAAAATACTTTCCTTCTTTATCCCCTATCTCTTAGGCTTTACCATTCCCCTAGCCTTTCTAATGGGGGTTTTATTAGTTATGGGTAGACTAATTGCTGATAATGAAATTATTGCTATCAGAGTAGCTGGGATTTCTCTTTTTAAAATCTTAGAACAATCTTCTTAGTTTTAGGCTTTATCTTTTCACTCTTTCTATTTATTCTTAATGACCGAGTAATCCCTGACTTTCACTATCGTTACCGAAGCGAAATAAAAAATATCTATTTTAAAAATGTATCGGCTCTTATTGAACCTGGTGTATTTTCGGAACATTTTGAAAATTACATCCTTTATGTTGCCGATAAGAATGGTAACAAATTAAAGAATGTCTTTATTTATGAGATTGACGATAAACAAAAAACCACTAAAGTAACTTTTGCTAAAAAAGGCGAATTTATCGTTGAAGGCGATATATTAAAAATAAAATTAGAAGAAGGCTTTAGAGATGAAACTGTCTCTAAAGAAAAAATGGAACTTTATCGTCTTAATTTTAAAGTATTTTTCATGGATATACCTATCCAGAAACGTGAAAAAGTCCAAGTAAATAAAAAATCCTCAGATATGCGACTTTCAGAACTTAGGAAAAAAATTGCTTTAATTGATGCTCCAGAATTGAAAGGTGAATTTCATAAACGAATAAGCTTTTCCTTCTCATGCCTGGCTTTTATTATCCTTGGTTTTGGTATATCTTTAGCAGTAAAACATCGCGAAAAATCAATAAATTTTGGCATTGCTTTTTTAACCGCTGGATTTTACTACTTGTTATTCATCTTAGGAGAAGCTCTACTTGAATATCGCTATATTCCTCCTGCGCTAGGCATGTGGCTACCAAATATAATTGTTGTCTCAATAGGTGGATATCTTATCTTTAAATATGCGTATTCTAGATAAATACATAATAAAAAATATAAGTTTAGGATATTTTTTCATCCTTTTAGTCTTTATAGGGCTCTACTTTATTGCTGATATATTCACCAATCTCTCTGATTTTCTACAAGCCAAAACTTCTTTATTAATTTTAGTGCAATATTATATTGCTTCTATACCATTAATATTCTTAAGAGTAAGCCCTTTAGCTCTATTGATAAGCACACTCTATACTTTCGGAGAGCTAAACAAAAATAACGAAATCATAAGTATTAGAGCCTCTGGTACAACTATTATACGTATTGCTTTTCCAATCATATTTTTTGCTTTATTTCTCTCAGTGCTGACTTTATTCGTACAAGAAAAAACTCTTATGAAATCACAAAAAAGAGTTGATGATATAAAAACACAATTTATAAAAAAAACTATGGCTAATGCCACTGAAGAGCATAACCTTGCTTTTACCTCTGGAGACAGAATATTTTTTGTTCAGAAATTTTTTCCTAAAAAAGGCCTCCTGAAAAATGTTATAATTTTTGAAGATGGAGAAGACAGAAAACTTAAGAAAAAAATAGTCTGCAAAGAAATTTCTTATGAATATGGTTTTTGGATTGCTAAAGATATTATTGAATATGATCTTGATCTTGATGGAAACATATCTAATATTCCTATTTCTTTGCCAACTAAAAAAATCAGTCTTAAAGAAAAACCTCAAGAATTACTATTAAAAAGAAGTATTTTTTCTCAATTCTCATCCTTAAGCCACTTAAAAAAAGAAATATCACGACTAAAAAAAGTAAAGGCTAATAAGCTCTTAGCAAATTTAACTATCGACTATTATCAAAAAATAGCTGATCCATTTTCTCATCTTTTTATTGTTATTGGTATCTTGCCCTTAGCCTTAGAAATCAAAAAAAGAAAAGTAGCCCTTTCCTCTGTGGGAATAGGATTTATCTTTAGCTTTATTTACTATGTGCTTTCTTCTTTTAGTATTGCTCTAGGCAAATCAGGGATTATCTTGCCTTTTTTAAGCGTAAGTTTAGCCCCAGCATTTTTCCTAACTGTAGGAATAACTGGACTTCTTATGATTAGGTAATTATTAAACTTTTAAAGAATTCTTATATATTCGGGGTATTTTTAAGGATAGGCAACTAACAATCTCATAAGAAATAGTACCAGCAATCTTAGCTAATTCTTCAATATCTATTTTTTTCCTTTTTCTTCTACCAACTAATACAACCTCATCACCAACTTTGATATCATTCCTCTTGCCTAAATCAATCATGACGTGATCCATACAAACTCGACCAGCAAGATTAAAAAAATTATCCTTAATGATTACTCTGCTCTTATTAGATAATGCCCAAGGATAACCATCAGCATAGCCTACAGCTACAGTAGCGATATTTCTTGTGCCTTTAGCAATATAACTACGACCATAGCTTATGCTCCTTCCTTTATTAATCTTCTTAATAAAGATAACCTTTGATTTCAAAGAAAGAACTGGCTTCAATTTTAGATTAAGACCTTTGGCTGATTCAATTCCATAAAGAACAAGCCCCGGTCTAGCCATATTAAAATGAACATTAGGATATTTTATTATCCCAATACTATTAGCACAATGACAAAACTTAAAAGTTATTCTTTCTCTTGCTAATTGCTTAATAAAATTATTAAAAATACTGATCTGATTATTAGTAAATTTTTTATCGCTATCAGCAACTGGAAAATGAGTATAAATCCCTTCAAAAGATAAATTTTTAAGATTATATAGTTTCTTTATAAAATCATGAGCTTTATTATAATAAACACCTAACCGGCCCATGCCAGTATCGATTTTTACATGAATTGGTATAATCCTATTGACTCTTCTAGCAGCTTTATCTAATTTACGAGCAAAACTTAAATCAACAACAGTCGGAGTTATGTTATAACGAATAAAATGATCAACAAACTCATTTAAAACAGCACTTAGGACAAGAAGTGAACCATCAAAGCCATCTTCTCTCAAAGCAATCGCTTCCTCAACGCTACCTACTCCAAAATAATCAACTCCTTGCCGGCCTAACTCTCTAGCCACTGACAATAAACCATGGCCGTAAGCAGATTGCTTTATAGTAGCAACTATTCTAACTCCTCGTCCAAGATATTTTTTAACCGCTCTTAAATTATGTCTTAAAGCTCTTAAATCAACTTCTATCCATAAAGGTCTAGTCATATTATTTAACCTTCTTTCGTACCTGACAAGTTTTAGGATGTAGATATAACGGCTTAAGTTTATCTAAAGTAGTAAACCTACCTTTATTATAATACAATTCTGCCAAAGGCATAAGGTATTTTGCCTTAGGGAAAATATCCTTGGAATAGAAATTTAACCTAGAATTTAACTTTAGGATCTTGTCTCTTAGTTGTGACTCATAGGTAATTAACAAATATTTTTTATCAATTTTAATAAGCTCATATAATGTGATTAGCCTCTCTTTACCTATTTTAATGATATTATCGCCTCTAACTTTAAAACAACTAAGGTAAATTAAGCCTCTTCTAGCATCAGTGACAACAGCTAGGTCAGAAGATTTATCTCTTAAGGGGTAAGCACAAGAATAAAACGAGGGAATTACAATCGCTGGCTTAATTTTTGCAATCATAAAAGCTTTAATAACACTAAAAGATATCCTTAAACCAGTAAATGAACCTGGCCCAGATCCAATCACAAGAACATCAATATCCGATAAATCTATTTTTTCTTTTCTAAAACTACTATCAATATAATTAATAAGCTGAGAAGCACCAAACTTCAGTTTGCGATTTATATTAATCTCTTTATCCTTGCCATACCTTATATAAAGAGAAAGGTTAGCGCTGGTAGCATCAACTGCTAAAAAATTTACTTCTTTAGACATATTTTTTATAATTTCTTTCTAAAGTTAATAATTTACTTTTTGGATATCCTATAGTTGAAAACTTGATATTACGAATATTCTCACCAAAGAATATAAACTCTAATCTTATATACTTATCTAAATTACTTTTAATTTTATCACCCCATTCAATAAGAGTTATTGATTTTTTAGAATAAAGAAAATCATCAATACCTAGGTCAAATACATCAGCAAATTCTAAACGATATAAGTCAAGGTGAAGAACCGATAAATTCTTTAAATCATATTGTCTAAGTAATGTAAATGAAGGACTTAAGACTCTTTTTTTATAACCTAAACCAGCCAATATCCCCTTAGTAAAAGTAGTTTTTCCTCCACCTAAAGCCCCTTCTAAAACAATTACATCTCCACCCGCTAAAGCCTTAGAAAATAGTTTACCAAAATTAATAGTCTGGCTAGTTGAATTACTCTTTATTTTAAATCTTAAACTTTTACCTTCATCCTTCATCCTTCATCCTTTATCCTTACAAGTGAGTATAACCTTTAACTTTTAATTTAACGAGCTTATTATTATCCTTGATCTTATAGCCAACTTTTGCAGAAAAAATTTTACCTACATAATAAAACTTTTTCTTTAAAAGATTAATATTTTTTTCTGTTTCTCTGTTATCAATAGTAAAAATAAGCTCATAATCCTCGCCACGATATAAGTCTCCAACCCCCATAGTAGTAGGAATGTTTTTCTTATCCAAGATAGCACCTTTTTTGCTTAACTTTAATATCCGATATAAATCAAGAACAAAACCATCACTAATATCAATCATTGAATTAACCTTAAAATTTTTAACTAGATACTGAGCTTCTTTCAATCTCGGAGTAAAAGGTTTTTCAAAAGGTCTTTGACCTAATTTAGAAGTTATAAAAATATAATCTCCCACTTTAGCGCCAGAACGAAGAATTGGTTTTTTGCAACTCCCTATTCCCCAAACATCTAAAACTAATTGCTTTGAACTTGAAGTATCCCCACCAACTAATGAAAACTTATATTCTTTAGATAATTCTAAAATTCCCTTTAGTATCTGCTTTAAATATTTTTGATCTAAGTCCTTTAGTACTCCTAAAGACACTCCAATGAATTTAGGCTCTCCCGCACAAGCAGCAAAATCAGATAAAACTCTAGCTACTGCTCTCTTGCC
>JAVCBZ010000025.1 GCA_030765735.1 Candidatus Susulua stagnicola
CGACTTAAAAAAGATAACTATGTAAATTTAGAACCAGCTTTAAGTTTAGGAGAAAAAGTTGGAGGACATTTTGTTTTAGGTCATGTTGATCTTGAATTGAAAATAAAAAAATTAATTAAAAAATCCGGGTACTGGCAATTAGAGATAGACTTGCCATCAAAATTTAAAAATAATATATTAGTTAATGGTTCTGTTTCAATAGAAGGAATTTCTCTGACGGTAAAAAAAGTCCTACCGCGAACCTTTACTGTGGATGTCGTTCCTTTTACTTACGATAACACTACAATAAAATACAAGAGAGTAGGTAATTTCCTAAACATAGAGTTTGATTATTTCTTGAAGAAGAATAATTGATAACTGATAATTGATAAATGAGGAGAGAGTCTTAAACCTTAATTATCAATTGTAACTTATACATTTTATTTTATCGGGAGGTAGCGCAGTTTGGCTAGCGTGTTTCGTTCGGGACGAAGAGGTCGCGGGTTCAAGTCCCGCTCTCCCGATTGAAACAAAACTTCTGTTTAATTTAGAAAAATAAAAATTTATGAATATTTTAGGTATTTCAGCTTTTTACCATGATAGCGCTGCTTGTTTAGTTCAAGATGGTAGAATAGCTTCAGCAGCTCAAGAGGAACGTTTCACCCGCAAAAAACATGACCAAGCTTTCCCTAAAAATGCTATTAATTATTGCCTAGAAAGCAATAATTTAGTTTCTAGCGATTTAGATTTTGTTGCTTTTTATGATAAACCTTTCCTTAAATTTGAACGGATATTAGAAACTTATCTTTCCTTTGCTCCTTCTGGAATTAGTTCATTTGTTAAAGCTATACCTTTATGGATAAAAGAAAAGCTTTGGATGAAGGAATTTATTAAAACTGAACTTAATTATGAAGGACAAATAGTTTTTTCCCAACATCACCAGTCTCATGCTGCTTCTGCCTTTTTTCCTTCACCTTATCAAGAAGCAGCATTTCTTACTTTAGATGGAGTTGGTGAATGGGCAACAGCTAGTTTCGGAGTTGGTAAGGATAATAAAATAAATATTCAGGCTGAAATTAATTTTCCCCATTCTTTAGGTCTTCTTTATTCTGCTTTTACATATTATGTTGGTTTTAGAGTTAACTCTGGTGAATATAAGTTAATGGGGCTAGCACCATATGGAGAACCAAAATATAAAGATTTAATTTTATCTGAGTTAATGGATTTAAAAGAAGATGGTTCTTTTAAATTAAATATGAAGTATTTTAATTATTGTGTTGGCTTAACTATGGTTAATAAAAAGTTTGAAAAACTATTTGGTGGGAAGCCACGTAAACCAGAATCTAAGTTAACTCAAAGAGACATGGATTTAGCTCGCTCAGTTCAAGTAGTAACTGAAGAAGTTGTTTTACGTATGGTTAAACATATTTATAAAAAAACTGGCCAGAAGAATCTTTGCTTAGCTGGTGGTGTGGCTTTAAACTGTGTTGCTAATGGTAGAATCATACGAGAAAGCCCAATCGATAATTTATGGATACAACCAGCTGCTGGTGATGCTGGTGGTGCATTAGGTGCAGCTTTGTTTACTTGGTATCAATACTTAGAGAGTGAAAGAGTTACCAATGGTATAAAAGATTCTCAAAGAGGTTCATATCTTGGGCCAGCATTTGAGAATAGCGATATCGTTAATTATCTTAATCAGAATGATGTATCTTATACTCAGCTTAAGGATGATCAGATTCCTGAGGTAATAGCTGATTTAATTGCCCAGCAGAAGGTGATTGGTTGGTTTCAAGGACAAATGGAATTTGGACCACGGGCTTTAGGAGCCAGATCAATTATTGGTGATCCTAGATCGCCTAAGATGCAAGAGATTATGAACCTAAAGATAAAATTTCGGGAGAGTTTTCGTCCATTTGCCCCTTCAATATTAAAAGAGAAGGTAACTGATTTTTTTGATATTAATCAAGAGAGTCCTTATATGCTTTTAGTAGCACCGATAAAACAAGAGATTCGATCTAAGATAGATGATAATCAAGATAAACTTTTTGGTTTGGATAAATTAAATCTTATTCGTTCCACTATACCAGCAGTTACGCATGTTGACTATTCAGCTAGAGTGCAGACTGTAGATGAGGCAACCAATCCTTTATATTATAAAATGATAAAAAAATTTAATGATAAATATGGATGTCCAATAGTAATTAATACTTCTTTTAATGTTAGAGGAGAGCCTATAGTTTGCACACCTAAGGATGCTTACCTTTGTTTTATGAGGACTAATATCGATTATCTTATTATTGGCAATTGTTTAATAGAAAAAAAAGAACAAAAGCCATCGGATAAAGACATTGACTATCTTAGGGAATTTAATTTAGATTAATAATATGATTACTGAAGAGATTAAAAATATTAAAACTGACAAAAAAGAACTTAAGAAGTTTGGTCTGACTTTAGGTATTGCTACTTTTTTTTGGATTGGTTTATTCACTTGGCATAGAAAAGCCTGGTATCCTTTTCTTTTAATATTGCCGGGTACGTTTATTTTTTCTGGTTATCTTTGTCCTTTTATTCTAAAATTACCATATAAGGCTTTAAGATCTTTATTCATTATTATTAATTGGCTTGTTATGAGATTAGTACTATGTTTTTTATTTTATTTTGTTATTACCCCAACTAATATTATTGCTAGATTAGTTGGTAAAAAGTTCCTAGATTTAAAATTTAATAAAGATAAAAAAAGCTATTGGATTTTGAAAGAAAATAATAAGCTAGATAAGGAAACCTATCAGAGGCAATTTTAAGAGAGGTGGGAGAAGATTATGAGTAAATTATCGATTATAAAAGAGTTTTGGAGTTTTTTAATGGCTCGTAAAAAATGGTGGCTTATACCAATTATTATTTTACTTTTTCTTTTAGGGGCCTTAATCATTTTTTCTGAAAGTGCAGCTGTTACACCATTTATTTATACGTTATTTTAGGTTGAAAAATAAGGATTATTCGCTACAATAGGGGTATGCAAGTATTTTTAGGTATTGATTGGGGCGGAACTTAGGTTATAAAAATAGCCTCCGCCTTGGCGGTTTCTATTGATGAATTGGTAAAAGGAAATAAGAATAGATGAAAAGAATAAATTATGAGAACTATTAATAATAAAAAGAAATTACTCGAAACTTGTAAAAATAATGACATTGTATTTTTGGCGATATTCGGCTCTTTTGTAAAAGGCGATTTTACGAAGAAAAGCGATATTGATCTTGTAGCTCGTTTTTCAAAACCCAAGAGTTTACTCGATCTTGTAAGGATTGAAAGAGTGCTTTCAGAGGTTTTGGGCAGAAAGACGGATTTATTAACTGAGGCCTCTATCAGCCCCTATTTAAGAGACCGGATTAAAAATGAGATGGAGGTAGTTTATGAAAGCGCGGGATGATACCGTATATCTAAGGCATATTTTAGATGCGATTACCAGAATCGAAGGATATCTTTTCGGGGTTAATCAGGAGACTTTTACCAAGACCTTGCTTCTTCAAGACGGAGTCATTCGGCAGATCGAAATCATTGGCGAAGCAGCTAAAAGGATTTTGTCCTGTCTGCGAAATAAATATCCCAATATCCCATGGAAAGATATCGCAGGAATGCGAGATAAGCTTATCCATGATTACTTTGGAGTAGATATCAACGCAGTCTGGTCTACAACAAGAACGGATATTCCTACGCTAAAAGCAGAGGTAGAACAAATTTTAAAGGACGTTGTATAGAGTTGCATAATTTCAAAACAAGAAGACGTTTTCCAATATATTTGGGAAAGTGGAAATGACACATAAGATAAAAGTATTCTTAGGTATTGATTGGGGAGGGACCTACATAAAGGCTGGGTTGGTAGATTCCCAGGGAAAGATA
>JAVCBZ010000035.1 GCA_030765735.1 Candidatus Susulua stagnicola
AAACCTGCGGACAATTTAATTATATTTGTTCCTCCTCCAAGCCAATCCTCTTTATGCTTTTTCTCATCTCGAGGAGCAATATAGTAATCCGTTTTCAACCAAGGGCCCTCTATCATATTACTTGCAGAAATCCTGTATCTTATTCTATGTTTACGTTTACCTTTTATCTCATAATTCGGCCTATCCCACATCCATAATCTACCTAAAGCATTTTTAAAAACAATAACATCTTTGTTATACTCCTGTTCGTCTCTTGGATTAACAAGAAATCGCTTCCAGTTAAATACATAATCATTATTAGCCACCCATTGCTTAACCCCTTTCTTAAAAGCTCCAATATCCAAAGTCGCTATTGCAGCTTGAGCAAAATGCTTACCTGTCCACCCATTTACGGCTGTGTAAGCAACCACGAATTTTCCATCAATGATTTCAAGACGCGGATCTTCACAACCCCACTCATCAAAGCTACCGGAAACAGTATTGACTATTGGGTTAGGGAAACGGATAACATTTTTTGTGTCAAGCTTTCCTTTGTTATCAAGCTTTGCAATAGCCAGCCCTAAACGCGAGATATCATCACTGCCTTGAGCCCTGTAGATAATATAAATTGTCTTATCATCCGGTTTTATCATAATACTTCCAGGATTAAAAACGCCTTTCTTTTCCCAAGATACGCCTTTACGAGGCGCCATAAACGGCTTCTTTGTAGTTACTAAGTTCTTTATTTTTATTATCGGGCTGCTGGAAGTAAGCTGAACCACCGGCGAGCTGGAGAAGGTAATATCTGATGAATATCTTTTAACAAGTGTTAACCCTTCAGGAACAACCATACGTTTTGGATCCTTATCCATGATTACAACCTGAATCCAGTTTACGTCAGCGACATCTCCTACATAAAAACTTCCTGAGATAACCTTTGCTCCTTCGTGCGCAAAAATACTCTCTATTTCATCGTTCTTTAGGGTATGGAATGAAAAAGCTGCTGACAATAATGCTTTTTTGATTAACTCATCATTTATGTTTTTTCTTAAACAAAAAGCATCTACATTATTAATAACTTCTTGATATATTCCGGATATGATTGAAATTGGATGATGCAGCAGAAATAATGCCTTACCTTCAGAATCTAAAATACGATATACCTCTTTTATAGCCGATTCTTTATCTTCAATATAATTTAAAACAAAAGCGCAAATCGCTATATTAAATTCGCCGTCTCCAAAAGGTACAGCTTCTATAGAACTTTTGGTGTGGATTATTTTAGCTTTTCTTCTTCGGGAGGCAAATGGATCAATTATGTCCATTGTAAACATTTTTATCTTTTCAGAAAAAATATTCGTAATAAAAGAGGCTAAAGCGCCGTTACCGGAACCGATGTCAATAACTTTTGTTTTATGTGTTTCGTTTTCAATAAACCCCTCAAAGGTTTTTCTAATGAATTCTACCAGTTTGCAATAGCTTAGATTAGAGGAGTTATAAATATTGCGAGATACGGGATCGTTCAGAATCTTCCAGGCTGATTTCGCATCTAATTCATAAGCAAAAGAGCCCCCACCTCTCACCTTGTTCGAGATCAATCCACCCGTCAGTTTTGTCTTGGGCGAATTGACCGGTGAGCTGGCAATAAAAGGGAGTTGACCCCTTTGTTTAATGCCTAAAATCTTATTATTCAGCTTCTTAAGTTCGCCCTCCAATTTACCTCTCCCGCCGCAGCCCGCTGAAAGCATTTTTTGATTCTTGCCTACTTTTTTTGCCAGCCAATATCTAAAATCGGGGTAATACTGAGATAAAGATCCTCTGATTTCTTTTATGCCTTCTACTGGCGATGAAGAGCTTAGCCTGGTAAAAAGTATATTTTTATAATTCTTTTCAAATTTTAATCCATATTCAAAGATAAATTTTTTTCTTTTTTCTTTTTGAGTATATAAGTACTCTTTAACATATCCTAAGGTTACGCCTTCTTCAAAAATATCCCAATCAGCATTCCTGTACCCTAGTGTACGTACTTTTATTTTAGTAGTTTTTTTAGCGAGAGAGGGATCACCCTGCAGTAACTTCTTGATGCCAAAAACCCGCAATTCATGTCCTACTCCCAAATAGCGACGTTTATTACGCTGAGATAGCCTATTCCAAGGTGCTATTTCTAAAACCGCATATTCGCTGACCAAATTTCCGTTGGTATCTCTTAATCCAACGAAAAGGTCGAGCCAACCTTCAATTTCTAAAAACCCTTTTTGTAAAGAGAATACAAAATATAAACATGGAAGCTCTTTAGTTATGCCTTCAAGAAAATTAGTATAGTCGCTTATATTTGCTACGTGCTCTGGCAATAAACTGTTTTTTGAAGAAAACCACCTCTTGAAACTCTCAACTGCCGCTTGTTTACTTTGAGCGCTAAGCTTTACAGCTTTAACTACGGACAGTTTGGCCATTGTTTGTCTTTCAGAAACATTTTCCAAAACAGTCAAATAAGAACTTACTGGCGAGGCGGCAGATCTTCCTGGTAACTTGTAACGTGTGACTTGCAACTTGTGACGTATTTGCTTCACCGATGAACTGGAATTTTTGCTGGCAGAAAGCAAAACTAAGCCTTTTTGGGCAAAATGTGCATCTTCTCCCGCACGGCGCAATGATTCAGCGCAAATATTCCCGCACACAAACTCTAAAGCTTTCCATTCGTAATAAAACTCAATCATTTCAAACAGATTATCCCAATTATATTTTAGGGTAATCTTTCTAAATTCGCATAAAGCCTCCGGATTTAGTTTCGGCGTTTTGTTAACCTCATCAAGAATAACGAAATTATTCTCCAATCCGTAAATCAATTCTTCGATTTTATCTAAAAGCTCTTTTCTTCTGGGGGTAAGGTCTATCTTGTTTTTCCATTCTGCAAACGAAATAATTATATCGGGGCTAAGCAAGCTAGAAAGCATGGAATACACATTACTATCTTCTAAGGCGCGATTCCACCAATTTCCGGCATCCAGGACTAGCTTGTCTTCTTTTACGCCGGAATACTGATTAAGCAGGCCTGTTTCATAAGGCTCAACTTTTCCGCTTCTTACCGCGCTCTTAAACGCCTCATCAAATGATAAAACATCCTTACCATCCTGAGATACCGAACCAAGAACGCGATGAACCGGCGAGGCAGAAAAAGAGGAAGCTAATGAATTTAGGAGGCGAGATATTGATATTTTTTCTGCTTTTAAATAAAGAAGCGGAGGCCCGCGACCTGAAACACAAACCAGCCAATTTAGCAATGAAGCATTCATATTCGGGTTCTCGGTTACAGCCCAAAACTCTAAATCTTTTTTGGGCCGGGCAATAACGTTAATCTGGCCTAAAAACAGTTTAGGATATTCCTTGTTTAAATAACCTGCTATAATATTTTTTATAATCCAATATGTTCCAGGAATCCTCTTTTGCCTTTTTTCTCGGAAAACCACATTGCTAATTCCAAGCCATGTCTTTTCACTTAAAGGCTGTGTTATTCCCAGTTCATTAAACAACCCTTCAAATTTTTCTTTAAACTTTCTTGTATTGTCTGCGTCTATTCTTTTAATTAGTTGTGTTATCGACAATCTAATTAAATTATCATACTCTGCCCACAGTTTTCTCGGCACGCCTTCGTCTTCATACCTGAATATTCCGTCATCCCAATCGCTATATTCGCCCCGCCTCGGCCGCCTGCACTCTACTTTTGTCGAGTCGTAATCTGAATCAATAAGTTTACGCCACTTTCTAAGAGTTAATCCAAACAAACGTTCGTTTCCGCCCAAGGTTTTATTTAAATTATCATTCAAGCCCAGGTATAAATAAGCGTATTTTTCCTTACCGGTTTTATCTTTAAACTTTACCTTAAGAAATACTCTATCGGCTTCTTCTTTATAAGATATATTCTCAGAATACGACATAAATGGCTTAAGCGCCCTGGGCAGACCTTTTCTTGCACTAAAATCACTTAAAGGTTTCATTTCTTCTTCGCTCATTGCGCTATAATTTTTCCATTTATTGACTAAACCTGCCTCTCTTCTTTTGCGTCCTGTATTTAAATTGTTCAATATTTGCTTAAGGGCAGTTTTAACTACACGCAGTTTAGCAACAACGAGTAAATCTCCAGCAAGTAAACATTCTCTTACCTCTTTTATGGCAGGCTTTACCATTTCTCTCTTTATCCGCATTGTCCCCCTGCCCATACCCGGGCGGGCATTAATCCTGTCTATCTTATTTATAAGGGCATTAACTACCTCATCGGATAAAAATTCTCCCTGGCCTTGACGGCTTCTTAACAGTTGAACCATATCTATAATATTCTCTATATCCTTTATCGACCTGCCGATTATAGATACCCCCTTGTTTATACTCCTTAATATATGAAACGGCTGCCGCAGTTTAGCCTCAGGCAGGCCCGTGATATCTCCTTCTGCCATCCCTAGGGAATGGATAAAATCCTGGTATCTATCCGCTATCCGGGCAGACGAGGATGAGCTTGATTCTTCTCTTACTCTCTTAAAATAATTCATTATCATGATTTCTGTTTCGGGAGTAAACCGCAAAGAAAACTCATCAGCAAAATGTAATACTCTTGATATGCTCTCTGGATTTAATGACTCTTCTCTGCCAATTAGCCTCGCTTCCCCTCGCTGTAAATCAGCCCGGCCTCCGAAAGCATCATATATATCCCCATCCAAGTCCATCGCCATCAAATTAATCGATAATTCCGGGCTTATGACAATAGGTTTATATGTTGAAGAATCAAACATTATTCTGTTCAAGGGGATAGTATGCAGTACTTTTCCTTTAAAAATTGCCACGCCGTCAGTAAATTGATAATAATCTAAATCAAAATAAGAAGCCAAACCTTCTAATGACTTTTGATCTTGAAGCTGAATATGCATGGGTGCGGTTTTAATCATAAATACAAGCTCTCTTATCGCATCATCTAAATCCAGAGACACTACAAAGTCTATATCTTTAAAACTCCTGCCCAAAAGCAAATCCCTCACCAACCCGCCAAAGAAAAAGAATCTTTTTTCGTATTCTGTCCCCTTTAGAATAGTGATGATTTCATTTAACAACTTGTTCTCTATCTTTAGCCTGGCCGGCGAGCTGGAAGATATGTCTTTTTCTCTTTTTAGAAGTCTTAGAATTTCTTTATTCCATCGCGTAACACGATTTTTCCCTTCCTTTTTAGAACCATACATAGCCATATCAGCCTGTTTGATTAAATCACTTTTTGAATCTATAATATTTTGTGCATTTTCAGCAAAAGCAGGGAAGCTAGAACACCCAATGCTTACGGTAATCGGCCGGGTTTTTTCATATTTACGATTAAACACATGTATCTCCACCTCATTCTTGATTCTTTCTCCTAAAGTGTAAGCGCCTTCTATGGAAGTATCAGGAAGAATTACGCTAACTTCCTCCCCGCCGTAACGGCAAGCTGCATCTATATCTTTTCTTATAAATTGCTTCAATATTCGAGCAATTTCTCTTAAAACTTTATCGCCTATTTGGTGGCCGAGATGATCATTAACTTCTTTAAAATTATCTATATCTAACATCAATAACGATACCGGGGTACCGTAACGAATTGAACGGGTTATCTCTATGGTTAATTTTTCTTCAAAATACCTTCTGTTGTAAATATTTGTTAAACCGTCATAATCAACCATTATCTTTAGTTCTTTTTGTGCCTGCTTAAGCTCGTTAATGTCTTTTGAAACCACAGTAATAAAAGCTACCTTACCGTCGAGGCCTCTAACAGGGCTTAAAGTCCGCAGGAAATATTTTTTAACTCTGGTGCTGAAATACTCATAGCTTATAGACTCACCTTGTTCAACGACATAATCAAGTTTTTCAATAAAGTTTTGTGTATCCTTGAGCGAATGGAAATCAGCGTATAGTTTTCCTTTTATCTGCTCCATTGATAAACCGCGCCGGAATAGATTATTTGAATTTAAAAAACAATAACGGCTGGCGGTATCCATCAAATATATTGAATCTTTACTGGACTCCACTAAAGAACGGTACTTCTCTTCGCTTTCTAGAAGGTCTTTATGCTCCTGGCGTAGACGCTCAGTTAACTTATCTATACCAATACCAATCAGCATAAACATACTTACCCGTAAAAAATCATTTAAAATACTTATTTCCTTTGTTAGAAATAAACTGTGACTTAAAATTAGAAATAATGACGAAAATGAAGCCATTAATATAATTTTTCTTCGCCACCAGAGTCCGGAAAGAATAATCGGAATATAAAATAAATGAGCAATGATAGTATCATTTTTGAGCACAGCGTGAAAATAGGTAGTTAATAGGCAAATACCAATTAAAGAAAACAATATTACTGCCAGCTTAATTTTTTCCTGGTTTAGCTTAAGCATCTGCTTCAATCGGGCGATATTTTTTCCGGCGGTTAAGCTTGAGGAGGCTAAAGGATCTTTTCCCTGGTCATATATTTCCGTATCCCTTCTATTTAAAACAGGCTTTTTTGTAAAAAATGTATTCTTTTCTTGTTTGAATACCCTGTTAATCAACTTCTCATCAAGATTATCAGTATAAATATAATATCCAATTTTCTTAGGAGATGCTTCTTCGGTAACGCCAAAAGTGTTAAACAAACCTATTCGCGGTGAATAAATCCGGCATTTTTCAATTGACTTGTTTAAAGCCCTCTTGAACAAACAGTATAAAAGCAGAGTGCCAATTCCAGAACCCCTGTAAGGAAGCTGGACCATAAACTCATATTCCCTGCTGCTTCCGATTATAACCTCGCCCTGCCTTATTATTGCTGCTAAATAACTGCTCCTTAACCTAAATTCGCTGAAATCTTTAGGGTTAAGCTTTGAAACTGTATAATAGAGGCTTTCGTAATCATTTCCTTTATATACCTCCTCTGCTTCGTCTTCCTCCCTTATCAAAAATATACCTTTATCATTTTTTATGATTCCGGTGATAACCCCGTATGCTGTCACCAGGCTAGTCTGCTTTGATAGCGCCTTTAATCGCCGCCTTTCAACTGTATTTTCTAAAGGTGATGAACCTCTTAAACAATTAATATCTATCCCAACTTCTTTTTGTATATTTTTCCAGCCTATTCTTTGGGCAACCTTTTCAGCTGTTTGCTGAATATTCTGCCGCGTATATTCCCGGTATCCTGCTTCAGTTAACTTCTTGTTTACAATCCGATATGCCTGGCCAGGCTCTAAAGTCCGCCATAAAATATACCAAAACATTATTTGCGCTTTTTCTTTTGTTCGATATTTTTTGAATTTGCGGTTGATTTTAGCGATTAAAGTTTTAAATCTTTCTCCTAAGAAAGTATCTTCGATTCCTTCTCCCGGAATCATCTCAGAAAAGAGTCTATCATCGCCGTCTCTTAAAGGCGCATCAAAGGAAATTTGGCTGCGATAATTATAAGAAAATATTAGCCTTACTCTTTTAGGGCTGATTTTAAAGCTACTCCTTTGAGCGATTTCCTCAGGGGACGGATCACGGCCTAATTCTTCTGTTAATCTTTCTCTTATAGCGCGCATTTCCATTACCTGGTGAGAATAATTTCTCGGAGTTTTGACAATGCCGTTGCCATTAGAACAGTTATTATTATCTTTTATTTTAGGCACTAAAAATAGGATAATTCCATTCATAGCGTAGTTTCTTAATGAGCGGCCGCCGGCCGGGTCATACTTGGGCGCTACAGTATCATATAGAAAAAGAAAAACTTCACTTAAAAAATCATCCCCTTCAAAACCATGCCAGCTACTAAGACGATAACAGACAGGTTTTATATCTTCAAACATAATTAAAGCCAGCTTTTTACAGGCATCACTGTTTCCCTTATCTCTTGCTTCACAAAGCCTTTTCACTTCTTCATCAATCCCGTAATCATTGTTTTGACGGTTATTGCTTATAGAATCATCGCTCTGTTCCTCAAGCTGGTTGTGATTAATTTCATCGGCAATATTTTCATGCCTATAGTTTTTTTCGCTATGGTTTTTTGCCGGAAAACAAAGACAATAAGCCCGATAAAGCATTCTTGCCATTTCTAAAGTTAATCCTTCCCAGTTAATTTTCTTAATAATACTTACTGTTAGCATATCGGCTCGTAACGGCAGTATGCCCAAACTATCGCCAGCAATGATTTTTAACTCTTCTTCGCCTAATTTTTCAGAAAATATTTTAAAAATTTTATTTAAACCGGAAAGAAAACCTGATTCAAAAGCCTGTTTTACCATAACCTCAGCATTATCTTCTGCATTAGCAAAAAATAAAATATCCTTTTCCGATATAGATTTTTTATCTAATGCAGTTTTTATTACTTCATCTATAATGTCTTCCATATTTTGACTGGGTTGTAAAATAATCCCTAATTTTTTACGTATACTCATATAACGGTAAGTAGTTATATAGCGGGGGTTTTTCCTTACCCTTAAGGCTATCGTGTTTTTGTCAAATCCCAGAGCTAAAAAAATTAAAATTTTTGTTTCGATATCGGCAAGCAACGTCTTTCCGTAATATTTCTTAATCAGATTATTATATTTATCCCTGTTATACCCGGCAATGAATTCTTCCTCGGCTGCGCTCTTTATCTGGCTGATAAGTTCACCTTGAATTCCTAACTTCTGTTTGATAATACTGATTGAAGTTCTAATATGAGAAATACTTAAATTCAGTTCAGCGGCTATATCTTCTGCTGAAACTGTATCTTTATCAATCGCTACCAGCAATAAATCCTGCTCGCCCCGGCTTAGAGGATTTATTAATTTTTGGTCAATTTCTGTGGAGTCATACCATGCTATCCATCCTTTATCTCTGGCGTATTTAGCAGCATTAAGAAGCTGAGTGTTTCTGTGGATATCCCTGGTCTTGACTATATCTTCAGGCATTTTTTTATAAATATTATGTTTTCTCATATCTACATATTTTCTATTAGGAAATTTCATAATCTTCTGAATTTCTAAAACTGTCCGGCCTTGTAATGCCAGCTCAAGTATTTTTATTTCATCGCTATTAAGAGGGTTTTTTTCTTCTCTTTTTATTATTAACAAATCATCTTTTGTTATTTCTTTCTTTTCTAAATACCCCAGCTTAAGCGCTTTTTTTATGACCCTGTCTAAGCCTGATATTGTCTTTCGCGTTCCCTTTTTTCTCTTTTTATCCACACCGACGCCCAGTTTCCGACGAATATCGCTTAAAACATTTCTTATCCTTAACCGGCCGGTATTTAACTCATTAGCGGCCTCAGTAAAAATATCATCTTTACCCAAAAGACTATGTTTCACTATTGACTCTAATATCCTAATCTCGCTGGGAATAAGTCTTTCTTTTTTATCTTTGCTTAAAGGCGAACTGCCTATATCTAATTTATCCTGCATATTTTTTAGCACTGTACAAGAATATTGTTTTACTTGTCGGTATTCCCAGTCAGAAAATTGACCATTGCCCTTATCACTATTACCGTTATCCCCATTATCATTATGATTTAACCGACTCCTTTTTAGAACCGGAAGAAAGATGCCGCAGGAGCTACTGGCTAAACTTCTTTTATCTTTGATAAAACCCCGGCCTATTCCTTGGGCTTTTTGGCTTAAGAAATAATTCAGATAAGCCTGCTGTTCTAACTTATGGCTAGACGGTAAAAAACTAGAAGTCTTCAGGGCAACCTTAAATTCAACTGCCTTAACTTCTCCACCATAGAGGAAATATTTGCGGACAAATGAAGTCTTATAACCGATTTTATCCCATAAATACTTGTGATAAAAACATTCAGCATCAATAGAAGTAAACCAAAAAACTTTTTCAATTTTTGCTTCCTTTAATTGTGACATAAGAAAATTCATAAGAAAAGTGCCTTGTTTTTCTCCGCTTTGGGGATTAATAACTGCCAAAGACCTAATTTCCACCTCGGGCTCATCGCGGTTAATTGATCCGCTAACATAGCCTAAAATGCGACAGCTGGTATTCAAAAGTAAATAAAAATAGTTCGCTTTAAAAATTTCCTCAGACTCCAGATAAGCATCAAAACACGTTTCTATAAAATTTGACCGCTGACTGCTTACAACCGAGTTAATTGTCAGCATCTTTATTTTTATACTTTCCCTCTGCCGGCTGCCAAGTATAGACCAGATATGTCTTAAATCAATAATTCTCAGGCTATCTTTAGTAAATAAAATGGCTTCCGGGGTTTGTTCTAGTTTGACCGAAATTATTTCTTCACTTTTTAAGCCGAATAATTCGCCAGTGGTTAAAAAAACTGTGAATTCGCAACCGTTCTTTATTTGGTATTTTATTTTTCTCGCGGCAAAAAACTGACGAAAAAAATCCTTTTCTTCAAAATTAATTTCTAAATGCAGCTCGGGTATATTTTTTCTTTGAAACTCTCCTAATATAAAATCTATCAGCTTAGCTTTTTGTTTTAAGCTGAGGCCAATCAGAATTTTTATTTTCTGGCTAAAACAGGCTGCGCCGCCTGAAATTATTCCTAGGCGGTTTACAAGAAGATATATCTTATAATTCTCGGATATCGGCCAAGATTCAATTTCCGTAAAAAGAGAGTTATCGAACCCGCCGCCAATGTTCATCAGCCGCCGAAAAAGTAATGCTTTTTCTTGGCTGTTTAGTCTGGCCCGGATATCTTCAAAATCACCGATTTTTGAAAATCTACCGACCAAAGCGAAAGGGACACTGATTATCTTCCATGTAAGTTTAAGAAAAGTAAATAGCTTCAGGGGACTACTGAAGCCAGTCTTACTTTTCAGGAAGCAGTTTTTTAGCGAGCTAGAGGCCGGTGAAGTTTGGTTTTCAGATTCGAATTCCAAAAGCGATTCAATGATTTCTAATTGCCAGTTTTTAATGAGTTTAAAGAAGTAAGGATGGATAAATATTACGAAGGCGGGATAAACAGCGGCAACATTGCCTTTGGTAAGACTCAAATCATTAGTAACAATTAGGGTTAACTCCGAAGGCGGCCCGCGGATTTTTAAGTTAGGGTCTGTAAATAACTGCCTTAAATCTTTCTCCCATTTATGGCTTAATTCTCCTTTTTTTAAGCTTAATGCATATTGGTTGTTTCTGGAAATCGCCTTTATTGCTTTAAATATATTACCGTAGCTTCCGGATATTTTCTCCTGTTCTTCTGCGGGTACATCTAAAGGATAGGTTTTCAGCGGGCTGCTAACTGATCTTCCAGGCGATTTTCTAGGCGTGCCGATAACTGTATATCCTAATTCTTCCCCGTCCCAAAGAGTTTCGGCTCCTATCCCGCCTCCGCCTATTTTCATTATTTCCTTAAAATATTGTTTAATCAGATTGCGAAAATTTGTGCTGTTTTTATCCTGAATATAAGCAAAGCTGACTTTATACCCCAGGCATAAGGCTTCCCGGCGTAAAAAGTCAAAAATACTTGAACCAACTCCGAGGTATCTATCTTTTGGATAAATAAACCGCCCATACCTGGTCTCTATTTCGAATAACTCTATTACTGCGGACTCGGCATCTATTATCACAAACAGATGGTTAGCCTCTATATAAACATTATTAAATTCTATGATATATAAATAATCACTAATACGTTCATTAAAGGAACGCATATATTTTTTGGCGAGATTGTTTTCGTGTAGAGTTATAACATCGCCGGGCTTTTTTACATTTTCAATTATCACCACTTCATCACCCAGCTTCCCGGATATCGTTAAACTAAGCGGTGAAGATACCGGATTGACAGGCATAAGTCCTAATAATTTCAGTGCTTCTTTGGCATTACCATAATAATTATCTATAATACCATCAGCTCCGGCAGCAGTTAATTCTTCGGCCCGGTGTTGATTGTTCCCGGAAAAACCTAAAACAGTAATTTTGGAAATTTGCTTTACCTGTTTAATCTCAGAAATCAAATCATCGATGAATACTGCTTTTTCCGGAGAAACCCCTTTGCTGCTTAAGATTGCCTCAATTATCTTTTTCTTACTTTGGCCATTAAAATAATCAACCGGGCACAAGCGGGAACAAGTTTCCTTTATTTCTTTATATATCGGGATATCCGTTGAGCCATAAACACATATTACTTCTACTTTTCGACGATTTAATTCTTTTAAAAAATCAACTGCACCGTGAAAGGGCATAAACATTCCCAATCTCTTTGAAAAATAGATTAACGTATTCTCAAGATCTATGAATACTATTTGCAAAGGAGAGCTGCAATTTAAAAATATTACCCGCTCTTTGTTTGATTTTATCTTAGCAACGGTCGCGCGGATACTTTTAATACCGCCATTTTTATCAATAAATTGGAAACTAAACTCTGACCGATTATTTTTTAACGGTTTTTTCTGATTATAAAAATATTTGCCGGCAACCAGCCTGTCCTGCTTATAGACAAATGCCGACAATCTTTTTTTACCCTCTATTTCTTTTCTTGAATATCCCGATAATCTTTCAAAAATTTCTTCGGGGTTAAATAAAAATTTCACCTCTTCCCGATAAAATAAGGTTGTTTCAAAAACAGCTTCTATGACTAATTGCCAAAAATAACTATAATAATATTCATACTTATGCCCTTTTTGAGCAATCGTAATCCCCAATACTTGCTCAAGTAATACCTGTGACCCGGCCTGATATTGAGCTAATATTTCGGTAGCCCGATGAGTAGTAAGCTTTTCTACTAATTTTTCGTGATTAATATATGATAAATTGTTGACTGGCGAACTAGAACTTTTATCATCCCATAAGATGATGTGATCTTTCTCCTCTAAATTTTTTATTATCGGGCTGGAAATTATCGGTGAATAAGTACCCTGTTTTAGATTCTTTTTAAGCTGGCTGATAGTTTCTTTCGTCCATCTATCTTTATTCGGAGTAAGCAATCCCCGATAAAAATAACCAGTTACATTCGTTCCCTTCTTACGATTATTAGCAATTGTAAATATTGGGGCACACTTAGGATATAGCCAAGATGGCACTGAAACGATTATTGAACTCTCATAAGGCTGGGAAATAACTGTTAAGTCAGCTTCCCCTACCGCTGCGGTAAGCCCCTTCCCTTTACGTCCGTTTTTCCCTTGGCTTTTTTTCCATTTTATTACTTCCTTAATTTTCACCGGCCGTTCTTCTTTATCGTAGAACCCATATCCATTATCATTTACCGAGATCACCCACATATCCTTTGTTAAATACATCACCACTAAAGCTAATCCGCTCTTTACATGCTGGTTTAAATTCTCTATAGTATAAGTTAAAAAACAAATAATATTATCATAGTGAGGGGTAAGAGAAAGTTCTCTGGTAAGCCTTATCATTTGGTTATATAAAGTATCAACATTATCGTATTCCCGGCATTTATAATCTATTGATGCATTATTTACTTGCATATCAGAACCGGCAAAAAGCAAAACGAATGCTTCACGGCGCATTTCCTCAATAATACGGAAAAACTCCGGTTCAATCTTTGAATTTTGCCCCATCATTAAAGTTGCTTTCTGGAGCAGGCTATTAAGCGGCAAATTGTCCGGATATTTTTTCTCTCCGCTAAGAGGTGAACTTGTCTTTGAGAAAAGACTGCTGCTATCTTCCTGATTCAAAGCTTCAATATTAAATAACATCTGTATAAGTCCACTATCAACATCTGTAACCGGCTCGATCATTCCCGAAAAAAATCCGTCGATGACCTGCAAGGATAAATAACTTGATTCTTCTCCCTCGCTTTTAAAGTAACCGTTGAAAAAAGGAATAAAGGGATTTCCGTACTCGTTGAGCTCATTGTCTAGAAAATATAAATCATAAAATGTTCCTTGCCTACCAAAAACAAAATTCAAAAAATGAAAATAAGCAGAACTTAGATCCATCAAACGATAGCTGGCTTTTCTTTTACGGGTTTCATTTTTTATGATTAAACAAGTTTCAAAATCATGAAAAATTATTCTTTGATTTTGCTGGCTCCAGGAAATATTACCTAAATGAGGATAATTATGGAAAAACCCGGCATCATGAAAATTACGCAGGGCTAAACCATATTCTTTGAGTAAACCAGAATATTTTTTCCATAAAGAAATATTATTGTAAAGGTCGCTGCCATGTTTAGCCTTTAAAAAATCCCAAATTCGTTTTTTAGAAGTTTGACTTACTCCCCTTATAAAAAATCCAAAAACCCGGTCTTTATCCCGGTAATTAAGATATTGACCGTAGCCGACAGGATAATCATAGTCATTATCGCGCTTACTAAGTTCCTTTAAAATTCTGTATTCTTTCTCGGCAGATTTATAGGGTAAACCGCCTTTTAAGGCTGTTGAATTACGAAGAATTATTTCACCTTGCTGGTTCAATTCTGGTATTTCGAAAACCTGGTATGGTTCTTGCAAGGGATGACTAATCAAATTTCCTCTCCTAAACAAAATGCCCTTAATTTCTAAGGCCCGGATAATTTTTCCGTTTCCGCATTCAACGGGATATGCTAAAGGGAATACTGCAGTTCTTCCTCCCTGAATACCGTATGACCGGGTATTTCCTTCTTCCCAGCTTATAGACTTTATTAACATTTCGGTAAAATAATCAGGCAAATTACCCCAGACTCCGGCATTAATAAAAAATGACTTCATCGGCATCAATTGTACCGGTGAGCTAACATCTGGATGCGCCGGGCTGTTTATTTTTTCTAAAATTAAAACTTCTCTGGTTGGAGATTTCCCAGCCGAAATACCACTATTATTAAATTTCCCAAAAAAATCATAAACTATTCGGCTATGATCAGACAAAATATCCTGATAAAAAGTAAAGAAGATCTGGGCTTGAGGCCGGCAAATATGGTTTAATTTTTGAAGTAATATTTCAATGGTTTTGTCTAAATGACATTCCGGTGAGGCGTAATCCATTAAAGCATAATAAAGGATTGAGCAGCCGACTATGATATCAAATTCTTCCCAAAAAAACTTATCTGCCTCAAATATATCCAGCCGTAATGACTTAACTCCATAATCTTGACGACTTATTCGGGCAGCACGCCAATCTTTATCGATAACTGTAATATCATCTAATCCCTGTTTTACAAAAAAACTTATATTTTCTCTGTCAAATCCCGGAGCTATAATTAAAATTTTTGGCTTAGATTTAAAATTGCTTAACCCTTCCAGAATAAACGGTTTAGCCCGGCCAAAAGTTCCGCTTACCGCTCTTTGTTTTTTACTCTTCCAATTTTTATCCTTTTCATCATAAACAGGACAAGAATGATATTGGGGATTTTCTGAAATAATTTTTCTTAAAATAATTTCTGTTTCTTGAAAATTCAAAGGGCCATCCCTGATAAGGTTATTCCTCAAACCCTGCAACATTTCATAAAAGGCAAAGCTAATCCACTCATATAAGCCAAGGGTATCTTTTTCGCTCAAGTCCTGAGCAAGCTTCTTTATGGTCTTTGCTATTGCTTCGGCATTTTGAAAATATTGAGAAAATACTTGTGTTAAATCAGGTTTCACTCTTTTTTCAAAAATAAGCCTAAAATAAGGATTAGCAAAAAAGTGGGTTAATGACGCAGAGGGACTTGACTTAAACTGTTTTCCTAAATTCTCGACTGGTGGTCCTTGGGGCCTAATCTCGGATAAAATTCCTCTTCCTACTGGCGAGCTGGTAGGTATCAGAATAATCGGTAAACCGCGGGCTCTAGCATATTTCAGCATTTTTATCTTATTCTCTTTTTTACGAGTCATTGAATGCAATGCTTCTGTAAAATAATTATTGCAAAAAATGATTAAAGCGTTTGCCCCCACACTGTTACATTCCAACAGTTTTTGTGGATGGCATACTTTTAAGATATAAATAAAATTATCTTTAGTATGGTCAAAAGGGAAGGTATACCGATAATCCTGGTTAATCGCTGACATAGAATAAACATAAGAAGCAAATAAGTTTTGTTTTACCGGCGAGCTGGAAAAAATATTAGATAAAAATACAACGTTTCCTCGCCGTAAAATTATTTTACCCCGGTTTTTATCTGAAATAATCTTTAGAGTTGCCGCTTGTTTCTTTTTCTTCAAATCGGGAAAATTAGTGCTTTGCTTAATCTCTTTAAAATTAATTAATGCTCTTCGGTATTCGCCTAATTTAAACAAGGTATCACCCAACCAATAACAAATATCGTCTTTAAGTACATAAGGCCTTACTATGTATCCTTCTATGAGCCCCAAAGCTGTCGAAAGCTTTTTCTTTGCGCACTCTAACGCGCCTCTGGCTTCTTTATTTTGGCTATTCAATTTTGAAACTACTCCCAGCCAGAAACAAGCTTCGAGATAATTATAATGAATCCGGTATTCAAGATTTAAAGGGTTCAAAAGGAAAGCTTTGAAAAACGCTTCATGGGCCAGGTCAAAATCACCCTGAGCAAAGTGCATTTTTCCCTTTATAAACCAACCCTTATCTAAAGCTTCCCGGTTGGCTGCAGGGCTTGAGCTCCTACCTCTTATAATTTTCTCAGAAAGTGAGAATATAATTTCTTTAACTTTTAGTGAACTCAAAGCATCATAATGATTAATTCCTTTTAAAGTTTTAAATTCACAATTCTTAGCCGAAAAATTGAATAAACTGTCAGTTACAACTCCGTCTGTATAGGGTGCAGCTATTTTTCGAAGAATTCTCCGCTTGAAAAAATCAGTCTCGGCGCTATTTGAGAGTAAACCTTCATCAGTAAAAGTATTTATAAATACCAAGGGTTTTTCGTCCCAATAAGAGAGGCTTTTTCTTGCTTCGGCAATAAGTTCATAATTCTGCTTTGTTGCTAAAAGAAGCTGGCGTTGAATATTTTTTTGATGATTCTTTGCATAAAGCCAGGATAAAATATTCCAAACCCACAACTGTTTCTTTATCCATTTAGACATCCCGTAAGTAAAAGAAAAAGCCGTATTAAGCAGAATAATTCCCGCACAATCTGTTTCTTCAGCTAAAAACCTGGCATTATAGACTGTAAGTAACGCCCCAATGCTATTTGCAATAATGATATTTTTTATACCGCTGTTTTCTTCAGAGTAATTTTTGAATATGTGCTTTATTGCCGGGACAAAGCTCTCCTGATTCATCTGCTCAATATCTCTTAATAACTGCACCGGATTTAATGCACTGTAAGGAAAAGAAAAAACTTCATACCCTTGCTCAAGGAGATATTGCGCAAGGTATTCCCTGCCCCAATACCTTACATCATAATAAGGTATATATAACGGCCGTTTATTCCGGTTGACTAAATAAGTTACCAGCTGAAACAACTCAATTGCGCCCAGGCCCTGAATAAATATTATCCGGGCCCGAGGATTTAAAGGACGGGCATGGTGAAAAACAATATCGCCTTTTTTTACTGTCTGATAACAACAATTATTAATCCATTTGATTTCACCCGGATTCAGGCCGAAAAAAGGATTATCCAGCGGCGATGAACTTATTACTCTGCCGTTTAAAAAGGAAAATTCTTCTGATAAAGACAGGAATTCGTCAACTCCGCCAACTATTCCTCGCAATTGTTGAATTCTAAAATCTATACACAAATTATCAGAAATATTACCAGGGTACGCGGCTGAAACAAACATATGATCAATTTTGCTAAAACCGAATAATAAATTAGATATATAATACAAACCGACTTTATCATATTCTAATTTCTTCAAAGCTCCGGCTAAAGCTGCAGAAACTAAACCGCAAGCCATATCTTTTAATTCCTGTTTCTCAACAAGGTATAGATAAAGTTTATCTAGCTGTTCCTTAAAAGAAAGTGGCTTTAAAAAGGCTAAATTCAAATCAACTTCCTTATTCATATCCGAAAAAATATCGGCCCAAGTTCGGTTATCAACCTTCCTGGTCACATGCTTTCTTAATTCCTTAACATAATCCTCAAATGAAAGATAAAACGGCTGGGCACTTGCGTACCGCCAAGCTAAATAGTTAGTTCCAGATAACTGGTTGATTCGGGACCTTCCGACTAACAAATATGGCTGAAAGATTAAACTGCTGGAAGAAGACGAAGTATTGGTTTTCTCAAGCAAACCGGCTAAACCATGCTTAATAAGCACTTCTCTGAGCTCATCTTCATATTCTTTACGTTTAGTAATATCTCTAAATATTCCCACTGTTCCAACTATGTCTCCTTTTTGATCTCTGGAAAAAGAGGCTGATAACTCTATATAAATAATCTTTCCGTCTTTACTTTTTATACCCATTTGGTAGTTAGAAATAAACCCCTGTTCCTGCATTTTTTTATTTATATCCCTGGCTGCATCTATACCCTTAGAATACACATAAGAAACATGCTTATTAAAAAGCTCCTCTGCTTGGTAACCCATAATCGATTTAACAACATCAGAGACAAAAATTATATAGCCTTTTTTGTCAGTTAAAACTATCGGGTCTACCGAAGTCTTTAATATATCTTCTAAAAAAGTTTTATTATTATAAAGATCTAACTCAGTCAAACGGCTCTCGGTCATATCTCTTACCATAAGCATTATTTCGGTGGGTAATCCCTGGCCGTCCCTGTAAACTTTTACCTTAGTAGTAACTATTATTTTATCGCCGTTACTTTTTAAAAGGCGTCTATCGAATTTCTTGGGGTAGCTTTCGCCTAAAAGCCTTGCCTCAAGCCGGTTTCTAAATTCATCGATTTGTTCTTCCAGCACCAAATCAAATATAGAGCGGCCGATTACATCCTCTTTAATATAACCCAGCATAGATAAAGCTTCAGGATTAACATCGATTATTTCTCCGTCAAGAAGCCTTTTATCGGTTCTACCCAGACCGATAATATAAACACCAATCGGTAAATCATCAAATAACTTCCGGTATTTGTCTTCCATACTATAAGCAGATTTTATAGTTTCCTCTAAAAATGTTTTAAATGTTCTAACTACTCTTTTTTCTTCATAAGTCCGCCGTAAACTATTCATACCTACAAGTTCTAATATTTGTTCGGAAAGTTCAAAATAACGATAAGCATTGCTTACATTTAATATACAATAAGGAAGTCCTGTCTGTATTAGAATTAAGTTTAAAAATAAATAGGCAGTTCTATGATTTCCCTCTCTAAAGCTTCTAACCGATA
Organism: Candidatus Susulua stagnicola; assembly: GCA_030765735.1. Taxonomy (GTDB): domain Bacteria; phylum Omnitrophota; class Gorgyraeia; order Duberdicusellales; family 4484-171; genus Susulua; species Susulua stagnicola. Next base: position 19,067 of record JAVCBZ010000035.1, read on the forward strand.
ATAATTTTACAAAACAAAGACTGGCAAATTTATATTTATCTTTAATTTTATGCCTTTTGTTGATAAACCATTTAGCAAATTCTTCTAAGAGGTAACTTCTTTCAGCAATTACTTGATGCCCCCTTAGAAACTCTCCGGTAGGCATCAACATGATGCGGTTTAGATCATTTAAAATTTTTAAAACACTACTGTAGTTACTAAAATGACAACCAATTTGGCTGTCAATATACTCATACCCTTCTAAAACTCCCCTGATAACTTTATCATCAAGCCTTATTGTCCACTGAGGCGGTATAAAATTACGCTCTAGGGCCCAGTGCCTTCCCAGCTCTTTTAAAACTATTTCTACAAGATCAATATTTATTCCCAAAGGATGTTCATCAGACAAAGGACTGCTGGCCGGCTCATTCTGCGAAATGAAGGACATCTCTTCTATTAACTTTTTTACCTGAGCCGGATATTCTTTCAATATATCCAATTGAACTCTTACAGATATGGACTTAACCGGGCTTGAAGACTTCTCCCAATAAACTCCATTCTTAATTAATTCTTCTTCAGGATAAAGATCAGAATTGTTAAGATTATTTTTATCGGATACTCCTGCCAAATCAACGACTTCCGGCTCCTGGGTT
>JAVCBZ010000077.1 GCA_030765735.1 Candidatus Susulua stagnicola
CTCCATTTTCTTAAAAAAGCTTTTTCTAAAATTTTTATCAATCACTGGCTTCATGCCTACAAAAACTTTAAAAGTATCAGCTAACAATTCATGGATAAAAATTCCAATATGAGAAGCTTGAGGATCTCCGAGCAAGTCTTCTCTTTCTTTTAACCCTAATACATATTGATAATAAAACCGTAACGGACAATTAAGATAAGTATTCAAACGACTTGCTGAATAAGTTGCTTTCTTCAAAAACTCCACCATAGCTTCTGTTTTTTTAATAATTGGAACTGGAGAAGCTACTTCTACTGTAAACCGCGCCTTAGGTATAGAAGCAATTTTTAATTTTCCTAATTCCCTTTGTTTTGTCCAAAGCAATTCTTCAATAAATCTACTTTTTTCTCTCTCTTGATTCTCCTCATATATTAAATGAGCCGATTTTGCACCTGATATTAAACGCATGAATTGATACCTTTGTATCTCCTCCTCTTTCTCAAGTCGATTTAACCCTAGGTTTAACATAACTTCACGAGGAATAAGAGGTTCATAAATCTTGATTTTAGGTAATACAGCTTCATTTAAATCCATTATAATCACATTTTCAAAACTAAGAGAACGTGTCTCAAGAAGTCCTAAAATTTGAGTTCCTCTTAAAGGTGAGCCAATAAATGAAATAACTTCAGATTGAAGCTTCTGTTGAAAAATATCCCATATTTCGCTTGAACTAAACTTCTCTTTATTAAAGGTTAAACTTCCTAATTCCTGACCAATTCCGTATAATTTTTCTATCACTTTATAATTAAAAGGAAAATTATTAAGCTTACTTTTCTCGGCTAAAATATTAAGTACTTCTAAAAATGTAATACTAAAATGATTAAAATCAAAAATGTTTTCCCAATTCTTAAAAAATATCTGATGTAATTTAGCCAAAAGAGCTCTACATTCATCAATGCTTACTAAAATACCCATATTCCCAAGAATATCTTGAGTACGTAAATAAATTTTCTCTTCTGCCTCTATCTCTTTTAAGCTCAAAAAAAGACTTCCACCAATAGAAGTTTCTTCTTGACCCTGAAAAAACTCTTCTATTTTATGTACCATCACTCGGGTAATCGCTGAATCTTTACCTATTTCTAAATTCTTTATTAAAGGATGACGTAATAAATTCAAATAATCTTTTGTATAATAGGTATCACTCGATCTCTGCTCTTGAGCCTTTAATATCAAATCAAATAGAACATAAAGAGAGCTTCTTTTTAAAGGATAACCCAAAGAAATATTAAAATCGTCAAGCAAAGATGAAATTTCAGTAAGCAATGGTATAAGAGCTTGAGCCTGAGGCAAAACGATTAAAGTATTATTCTTATTTTTAATCTTACTAATAATATCTCTAACAATACCAACTTGAGAATGCATATCAAAACCTTGATAAAGAAAAAAATTAACCTTAGCATCTTCTGCCTCTGGCTTGATGGTAACATTTAGTTCCTTAACATTATTGGCTAATACCGACCAACGCTCTTGAGATCCTTGAAAAATACAAACCCCTTTACCTTGTTTATAAATACTTTTTACAATTTTTTGTTCTGTAGCGTGAAGATAAAAAAGATTACAAAAAATAACTTTTTCAAAATCTTGATATTCTTTTTCTTCAACAGATCTAGTTGCCTGCAAATATCTCAATCCTCTAGAAGTTAATCCCTTCTTTATCAAAGCCTTATGGTAAACATCACGTAAAGATATTATTTCAGTAAGCAAATGATTAATGTTTTCGGGTATTTCATATCCAATGCTAGCACTTTTTTCAATAGACAATAAAGATTCATCCTTAATATCCTCTAAATCAATCTGTTCAATAAAAGAAATAATCTCTCGAGCCCAAGGCAGGAAAGCACTAAAAGATTCTCTTTGCCTCATAAGCTTAGGAAGATGTTTTTTAGCTAAGCTATATATAAGAAAACAAGCGTCTAAATCATTAATTTTATATTGAGATTGAGGATAGGAAAGAGAATTAACAAACTCATCCATACTAAAAAAATGTGGGGGCAAATAAGCTTTATTTATATTTTTAGAAAGCTCACGTTGTAAGAATAAAGCTGGTCGCCGACCACCAAAAACACACCCAACATGACTTAAATCATTGTTAGACTTTAAAAAATTCTTAACAAGGAAATTAGATAATCTAGCAATAAAATCTTCGCCAAAATTATAGGTAATTGTTCTCTCCATAAGCTAACCTCTGTTAACCTCTTCTTTGATCATATTGTCTAAATACACTAAAAAACCCTTTATTTTTCGTTGAGGGTAAATATCCCTAATGATTTGAATATACTCATTAATTTGTTCCTCATGTTTAGGTTTTGCTTCCTGAGAGCTCTTATAATCAACTATCCAAACTTCATTCTTCTTAACTATCAAACGATCAATTCTCCTAACATCGCCAAAACAGTTTACTACTTCTTTTTCACAAAAAACATTAGAATCTGAAACAAAAAATACATCTCTAAGCTCCTCTTGAGTTAATAATTCTTTTACTCGATCTCTATAAGGAATAAAGTCATCGATGAATGGATATTGCCCTTTTGCAAAAACTATAGCCTCTCCTATCAATTTCTCTATATCACGCCCCTTGCAACCCCCAATTTGTGAAAGAATTGTGTGCAATAAATTTCCTTCTAAAATATTTATTCGATTCTTAATACTTTGCCAACTACCAAACTCACTAGGAATTAATTCTGACCATTCCTTAGATACTGAAGGTGATATATCTATTACAGGTTGAATATCCTCCTTCTTCCTTTGATACTTTACTTTGCTTCCAATCTCAATTATATTTTCCGGAATTATACAGCGAGCTTTATTATTGCTATTTGAACTTTTCTTAGGAATAAAAATATATAATTCAAATTGAGCCCGAGTTAAGGCAACATAAATACTGTTTAACTCATCAATACAAGTTTTCTTGTAACTTTGAATATAAATTTCTTGCAATTCTGGTGAAAATATACGATGATTTTTAGTAATTCGCATAAGACCTAGCTCATCGCTACCATTAGGTACAACATAAGAGCTACTACCTTTCTCTCCGGTTTCTGGATTTATATCCATACGTAAAAATGGGATGATGACAACACCAAACTCTAACCCTTTCGATTTATGGATAGTAAGAACTTTTATAGAACTACTATCAGTGATATTCACGTACAAATCCTCTTGTGAAGCTTCTTTTAAATAAAGAAGTAACTCTCCTAAGCCCGTATAATCATCTTCTCTCTGTTTTATTAATTCTAAAAACTTCATAAAAAAAGCTTGGTTTTTCTTAAAATTCTTAGCTATCCCAAAAGTCTGATAAATATTTACAACCAATTCATAAGGAGATATAAAACCTACCATTCTAAAAAACCTATCAATGTATTTATCCCAAATTTCTGGATATTGTTGACGAAATAAACGATACAAAGGTAAACTCCTACCAAGCTTACCTTCTCGACGAAGATTAAAAATAAATTCAGTAATATCTTCAGAAGCAATATTAGTTAGACATCTAAATACCTCTCCAAGAATAAAACTAGCAAAATTCAGATCATCTAAAGGTGAATATAGAAAATTTAAAAATGAAATAATCTCTTTTATTAAATAATTTTCAATAACATTTAATGTTTTTTCTGATTCAACAGGGAACCCTTCTTCTAAGAGCCAAGAGGTTATCAATTCAACTTCACCATTATCACGAGTAAGAATAGCTATATCTTCATATTGAAAACGTTGCTTCAAATCTTTGATTAAATTTAAAATTTTTGGTCTCATGACCTGATCACGCTCTTGTTTATTTTTTTCTTCAATTCTTTCAACATAAACATAGCCATAAGCATTATCTTCTCTATAGGTTTGTCTTGAATCTTTAAAAATATCAAGAATTTCATTAAGATGATCCTCATTTACTTCAAGTTCCTTAGTTATTCCTGAATCATTAAGAACATTATCTAAATTGTCTTCTGAAAATATTTTATTATTAAACTCAACAATTGCTTTTTGGCTACGCCAGTTTTCTCTTAAATGAATATTATTTATAACAAAATGAGCAAACTTCTCTCTTATAAGATCAAAAAGCTCAACTTCGCCACCACGAAAACGATATATGGCTTGCTTTTTATCACCAACATAGAATAATGACCCCCCAGTAGAAAGCGCCTCTTCAACCATTCTCTCTAAATTCTCCCACTGCAAGAGGCTAGTATCTTGGAATTCATCAATAAGATAATGCTTAAAACGAGTAGCTAAGCGATAATATACTTCGGCAACAGTCATGCCTTCTTGATCAAAAAGAAGACGAGCTTTTCTATTAAGCTCACTTAAAAATAACACATCATCCTTTTTAGAAATATTTTGAAACAAATCAGCGATTCTTTGATAAAGTTTTATATAGGGCTTAAAATAAACTTCTACTTCTAACTTAACAAGTTCCTTCAATAAACCCTGGATTATTTTCCATTTTTTAATAAAATTATCTGTAGCTATTTTATCCTTATTCATTGGAATCTCTGAACTCTTCAAGCAAGCTGGAAGATTAGCAATATCAAAAATTTGATCACTCTTTTTGAGAAAAGAATTAATATATTTCTTGGCACCAGCATTCATCCCCTCAGGCAGAAAATCAGATAATTCTTTAATCTGATTAAAAATATATTTTTTATTTTTAATTACATCTTTAGATTCTCCCTGAAAAGGACTAAAAACTTTTTTATTTTTATTGCTTAATTTAAATAAATATTCCAATACGCTTAGAATATCTTCTTTAGGAAACCATTTCTCTCTATTTTCAACAAAAAGATAATGCTGTAAGAAATTATTGAATAAAATTAGAATTTCTTTATCATTTTTTGCTTGTTCAATTAAAGAATCTAGGCAAAAACAAAGATACTGAAGATAATCTCGTTTTATTTTAAAATTGGCTGAACGATCAATATTCAATGAAGATCCGGCAAGAAGAGCGTTAATAAAACTATCAATTGTTTTAACTTGGAAAAAATTATAATGCCTAAGAAGCTCATCCATAATAAGCTTAGCTTTTTTTTGAACAATTTTCTTCTCAAGACCAAGAGAAGATAAAATGTCTCTTTCTTCTTCTTTGTTTGAGAAATTATCTAAAGCTAACTTTTTTAAAAACTCAAGAATTCTCTCCTTCATCTCTATAGTAGCTTTATTAGTAAAAGTAATCGCTAAAATACTTCTTAAAGGAATTTGATTGAATTCTAATTTAGGATTTATAAGTAAATGAAGGTATCTTTTGGTTAGACAATAAGTCTTTCCTGAACCGGCAGAAGCTTCAACCACAACAACTTGGGGAAACTCAAGATAACGAACATCTTTCTCAGGCATTGGTTGATACTGGCTGGACTATTTAAAAAAATCTATCTTTTATCTGTTTAAAATAATAATTCGCGAATTTTTCTTGTTTTGATTCCTCTACTTCGACTACTTTACCACCACAAAAATAACCATTTTCTGAATCAATAAACTCGGACCAAACTACTACTATTTTAAGCCTAACTGAATCAAGCTCCTCAGGGATAAAATAATCAATAAGCAAAACTTGACCTTTTTGCCACTCCATTTCAGAAGTAAAGCAAACTCCCATTAAACTAATATTTTTGCTTTTACCCTTAAGGCAACGTCCTACTTCATTTAAAGGTCTAATCTCTAAAAAATCACCTACATCTAATCTTATTAATCGTCTACTGCCTTCCATAACTTATTAATTATAACAGAAAATCAATATTGAGGATAGCCCCAAATAAGTATATCTTTTTCTATTCTTTTCACCCTAAAATCTTTTAATTTAGGAGAAGAATTTGGATTAGGAAATCCTTCTGCTCCTATTGAACTAAGAGCCTTCTCCCCTCCTATAATTTTAGAAGCAATAAAGAAAAAAGCCTTATCTACTTCTTTCTTAATAAAAAACTGTCCCAAAGTTTTGGCCCCACCCTCAACAAAAACAGACATTATGCCTAAAGAATAAAGAATTTTTAATATCTTTTGTATTGATAATAGTCCCTTTTCTTCTTTTAAAAAAAAGACTTTAACTCCAGAAGGAATATTTTTCCTCTTATTTTTATTCTTATCTGAAGCAAAAATTATTAATTTACTAAGATTTTTTTTAAAAAGGTAAGAATTTAAGGGTATATTTAATCTTGGAGCAATTATTGCTTTAAAAGGAGACCTATTCAAACCATCAAGACTAGGATCATCTTTTATAAGAGTATTAACGCCTATTAAAATACAATCATATTTATCTCTTAATTTTTTAGAAAATTTTCTACTTGCACTTGAAGTAATCCACTGAGATATTCCTTTTTTAGTAGCAATTTTTCCATCTAGACTCTGAGCAACCTTAGCAACTACAAAAGGCTTATTCTCTTTTATATTTTTAAAAAATACTTCATTAAGTTCATGGGCTTCCTTTTTACATAACCCTAAGTCTACTTCAATTCCAGATTTCCTTAATTTTTTTATTGATTTACCATTAACCATGGGGTTAGGATCAGCGGTAGCAATAACTACTTTTTTTATACCTCTTTTAATAATCTCATCAACACAGGGACTAGTTCGTCCAAAATGGCAGCAAGGCTCTAGATTAACATAAAGAGTACTCCCTCTTAAATCTTGCTTAGCTGATTTTATTGCTTCTATCTCTGCATGAGGCTTGCCAGCTTGATGATGATAACCAAAAGACAAAATTTTATTATTCTTAACAAAAATCGCTCCCACTAAAGGATTAGGTGAAGTGAATCCCTCTCCTTTTTTAGCTAAAGAAAAAGTTTTTTTCAAAAAACAAATATCTTGTTTACATCCTGTTTTTAAGATTTTTTTACTTCTAGGCATCTCTTCATATCCTCTACCCAAGCATATGGCACATCAACTTCTCCAATCTTAATAAACTTTTTATAGCTTCCATGGGCATCAGAACCACCACTTTGTAATTTTTCAAATTTGATTGCCATCTCTTTATAAAGTAATCTTTTAGCAGGAGACATAGTAGGATAAATTGTTTCCAAACCATCAACACCTAAAGAAATAAATTCTTCTATCCAAGATTGATCAGGAATTACATGAGGATGAGCAATAAAGCTTAAGCCTCCAAATTTTCTGATAAACTGAATTGCCTCTTCTACTGAATACTTAAAACGAGATCTATAAGCTGGTTTACCTGGAGAAAGGTATTTTTCAAAAGCCTGACGTAAAGTTTTGACTTTACCTTTTTCTAGGAGATATAAAGCTAAGTGCAGTCTTGTGGGTATTGCTCCTTTTATTTTTAAAAATAATTCTTCAATATTAACTTCTACACCTAAAGAATTTAGCTTCTGAGCCATCCATAAAAGCCTTTCTATTCTTAATTCCTTTATTTGAGCTAACTCTGATTTTAATTCCTCATTTTCAGAATCAACAAAGTAAGCTAAAATATGGACTTCTACTCCCTTATGCTCAGTGCTTAACTCAAGACCCTCAACTAACTCGACACCATAGCTATCGCTATAAGTACGAGCAAGTTTCATGCCATCAAGAGTATCATGATCAGTAACAGCAATACATGTTAGCCCTTCTTCTTTGGCTTGTTTAAAAATAGTTTCTACTTCCGCATCACTATCAGAAAAATTAGAATGAATATGTAAATCACATCTTTTATTATTGATCATTTTTGTTTTTCTCTTCTACTCCCTTTTCTATCTTATATATTTTA
>JAVCBZ010000093.1 GCA_030765735.1 Candidatus Susulua stagnicola
AAATTTGTTCTAAGTGTCATCCTTTTTTTACTGGGAAACAGAGATTTGTTGATTCTGAAGGAAGGGTTGATAAGTTTATCAAGAGATACGGTAAAAAGAGCGAATGAATGGATGAGTGGATGAGTGGGGAGATAGAGTGTATTCACCCATATACTCATTAACCTATTAACTTTTAAACTATGATTAAATCTAAAAAATTTAAAGAAGAGTATGAGCAGGTTTCTCAGCAGCTGTCAACTGATGAGGTTATCAAAAGCAGAGAGAAGTACGCTAAGGTTGCTAAGAGATTTTCTTATTTAGAAAAGATTATTAAACTTTTTGATAAAAGAGATAATTATTTTAAAGCCAAGGAACATTTATCTGATGTTGTTTCTGATACCAAAGAAGATCAGGAGATGAGAAGCCTGGCTAAAGAAGAGTTAGAAAAGTTAGTAATCAAAATAGAAAAAAATGAGAAGCAGATAGAAGATAAGATTTTTTCTAGTGATATTCCTGACCATGATCTTATCATTGAGATAAGATCAGCATCTGGAGGAGAAGAATCAGCTTTGTTTGCAGCATCATTGTTTGGAATGTATTCTAAATATGCTGAGAAAAATCATTGGAAGAAAGAAATTCTAAGTTCATCTTCTACTGGAATAGGTGGATTTAAAGAAGTAATGTTTTCTGTAAAAGGTAAGGACGCCTATAGACGTTTAAAGTTTGAGAGTGGAGTGCATCGGGTTCAAAGAGTTCCGATTACTGAATCTGGTGGAAGAATTCATACTTCAACAGTTACTGTAGCAGTATTAATTGAGCCTAAAGAAGTAGAGTTAAAAATTAATCCTGATGATTTAAAAATTGATACTTTTCGATCTTCTGGAGCTGGTGGTCAACATGTAAATGTTACTGACTCTGCAGTACGAATGACTCATATTCCTACAGGAGTTGTAGTTACTTGTCAAGATGAACGCTCTCAGATTAAGAATAGAGCTAAAGCTCTAAGAGTTATGAAGGCTCGGATTATGGAGAAGATGCTTGAAGTTGAAGCTAAAAAGGTTAGCCAAGATCGCCGTACTAAAGTTGGAACTGGAGACAGAAGTGAGAAGATAAGAACTTATAATTATTCTGAGAGAAGGGTGACTGATCATAGAATAAATTTTACTATTTATCGCCTAGAAGCGGTCTTAGAAGGGGATCTTGATGAAGTCACAGATGCTCTTATTGAAGAGGAGAAAAAAAAGATTTATGAAGCTAAAGGATTGGCTTAAGACTAATAGGTCTTTTTTTAATGATAGTGACTTACGTTTTCTTATTAAAAATGTATTTAATCTAAATTATTCTGAAGTCTTAAGTAGCGATGTTTATATAGATTTACAAAATTTGCAATATTTAGATGAAATAAAAGAGCTTTGCATTACTGGTTTACCGTTAGCTTATATTTTTGGTAAAGAAGAATTTTTTGGTTTAGAATTTAGAGTTGATAGAAATACATTGATTCCTAGGCCTGAGACTGAATTAATTGTTGAGAGAGCAATTGAAATTATAAATAAGAATAATCTAAAATCAGTCCTAGATTTAGGTTGTGGTTCAGGTAATATCGCAATAAGCGTTAAAAAAGAAGTTTCATCAGATGTAGCTGTTTTTGCTTCAGACATTAGCCCCCAAGCTACAGAAGTTGCTAGAGACAATGCTGAGTCTAATAATGTTGATATTTCAATAGTGAGTTCAGACTTATTAGATGGATTTAAGTACAATAGTTTTGGTTTAATAATTTCTAATCCTCCTTATGTAGAAAGCGAGCATATTAAAGGTTCTCTTTTATTTGAGCCAAAAGTGGCCTTAGATGGAGGGTTAGATGGCTTAAGCGTTATAAATAAAGTATTAGACCAAGCCTACTACTATATTAAGGACCAAGGATATCTTATTATTGAGGTAGGTTATCAACATAAACAAGCAGTAGATAAACTTGTTGAACAAAAAAAATCTTTATATAAGATGGAAGAGTGGATGAAGGATTATTCAGATATTTTTAGAGGAGTTATCTTAAAGAAGATAACTGATAATTGAGGAGAGAGTCTTAAATCTAAATTATTAATTATAAAGTATAAATTATTAATTTAAATATGGATAAATTTGTTGTTTACAAATCTAAGTTATCAGGAGAAGTTAAGATAAGTGGTTCTAAAAATGCTGCTCTTCCGATTATGGCTGCAACTTTACTTACCGATGAACATTGCTTAATTTCTAATGTTCCTGATTTAAAAGATGTAAAAACAATGATTGGAATTCTTGAGGGTTTAGGTAAGAAAATTAAGTTTGATAAGGGTGTCCTTAGTGTAAAAAGTGATAAGATTAAGAAAATTAAAAATTTTGTTGCTCCTTATAATTTAGTTAGGACAATGCGAGCATCTTTTTGTTGTCTAGGACCACTATTAGCAAAAGTTAAAAAAGCTAAAGTTGCTTTGCCTGGTGGTTGTGTCATTGGCCCAAGGCCAGTAGATTTACATATAAAAGGATTATGCAATTTAGGTGCTGAGATTACAATTGAAAAGGGCTATTGCCAAGCTAAAACAAAAAAATTAAAAGGATCACGTATTTATTTAGGTGGAGCTTTTGGTTCATCAGTTCTTGCAACTGCAAATGTTTTAATGGCTGCTACTTTAGCAGAAGGAAATACAGTGATTGAGCATGCAGCTTGCGAACCAGAGATAGAATGTTTAGCTTTATTTTTAAAGTCACTTGGCGCAAAAATAGAAGGAGAAGGAACTCCAATATTAAAGATAACAGGGGTAGGAAAATTATCAGGTTGTGAATTTAAAATTATTCCTGATAGGATTGAGGCTGGAACTTTTATTGCAGCTAGTTTAGCCACAAAGTCTTCGATTACGATAAAAGGTGCAAATCCCTTGCATCTTACCTCAGTAATTGATGTAGCTAAAAAAATTGGTGCTGAGATTAAGATAGCTAAAGATTCTACTATTTTCATAAAACCAGCAAAGAAATTAAAACCAGTTAATATAACTACTTTTCCTTTTCCAGGCTTTCCTACAGATTTACAGGCTCAATTTATGGCTTGTCTTTGTTTAGCTGATGGGATTTCATTAATAACTGAGAAGATTTATCCTGATCGATTTATGCATGTAGCTGAGCTTAATCGTATGGGGGCATCTATTCAAAGGAATGGTCCTTATGCTATAATTGAAGGAAAAGAAAAACTACATGGAGCAGAAATAATGGCCTCTGACTTAAGAGCTTCGGCAGCATTAGTGATTGCTGGCTTAGCGGCTAAGGGTAAGAGTCAGATTTTAAGAGTCTATCATATTGATCGCGGCTATGAGAAAATAAGAAGTAAGTTTAGGAAATTAGGCGCAAAGATAAAAAGGGAAAAGCAATAATAATAATAAATAATAATTGATAACTGATAAATAAGGAAAGAGTCTTAAACCTAAATTATTAATTATAGATTATCACTTATAAATTATGAAAGTATTAGTTATAGATAATTACGATTCATTTACTTATAATCTTGTTCAGTATTTAGAAGAATTAGGAGCTCATACTTTTGTTTTTCGTAATGATAAAATTGATTTAGAAGAAATAGAAAAATTAAAATTTAATAGAGTTGTTATTTCTCCAGGTCCAGGTAGACCAAAAGATTCTGGCATAAGCTGTTCTGTAATAAATAAGGTTTATCAGAAGATTCCAGTTTTGGGAGTTTGTCTAGGTCATCAATGTATTGGTTCCTTATTCGGTGGACGAATTGTGAAAGCTGGAGAAATTATGCATGGGAAAGTATCTCTGATTTATCATAACAAAAGAGATTTATTTAAGGGAATTAAGAATCCTTTTTTAGCAACAAGGTATCATTCTCTGATTATTGAAAAGAAAAGTTTACCTAAAAATTTAGTTATTACTGCTTATACTAAAAATGGTATAATAATGGGGATAAAAGATAGAAATTTTCCTTTATATGGGGTACAATTTCATCCAGAGTCTATTTTAACTATTGAAGGCAAGAAGATACTAAAAAATTTTTTAAAATTATGATTAAAGAAGCTACTGATAAGTTTATTGAAGGTAAGAATATTTCTTTTGCTCAAATGAAAGAGGCTTTTGAAGAGATTTTTAACTCTGTTGTTACTTCAGCTGCTATCGCTTCTTTTTTAACAGCATTAAAAATTAAAGGTGAGAGTAAAGAAGAGATTTTAGCTGCAGCTATTGTGGTTAGAGAAAAAGCTAAGAAGATAAATGTCAGAACTGATTTTTTAGGTTTAGCAGATAATAGTGAGCCAGTCATGGATACTTGTGGGACTGGTGGTTCAGGGTTAAATAAATTTAATGTTTCTACAGCTACAGCTTTTGTTGTTAGTGCTGCTGGTGTAAAATTAGCTAAACATGGAAACAGAGCAATGTCTTCAAATTGTGGTAGTGCTGATGTTTTAGAAGAATTAGGAATAAATATTGAAGTCTCAGCCCAAGTTACGGAGAAAGCAATAAAAGAGACAGGGCTAGGTTTTCTTTATGCTCCTTTATATCACCCAGCTTTAGGACGGGTAGCTAAAGTAAGAAGAGAGATAGGAATAAGGACGATTTTTAATATTTTAGGTCCTCTTTGCAATCCAGCTTTAGCTAATTATCAGCTTTTGGGAGTTTATGATTCTAATTTAATTGTTCCTATGGCTCAAGTTTTAAAGAAATTAGGAATAAAAAGAGCTTTTGTCGTTTATGGTAAAGAAGTTGGTGATGAAGTTTCTCTTACAGGTCCAACTAAGGTAGCTTTTTTGGATAATAAAAAAATTAGCACTTTAACCTTAAATCCTTCAAATTTTGGTTTAAAAAAGATTAGATTAGAAGATTTATTAGTTAAAAATAAACAATCAAGCGCTAGCCTTATAAAAGATATATTAGCCGGTAAAGTCTGCGCTGCTAGGAATATTGTTTTAGCTAATGCTAGTACTTGTTTCTATATTTTAGGTAAGGTAGACAATTTCAAACAAGGCGTTAAAATGGCAGCTGAGTTGATAGATACTGGTAAGGCAAAGAACAAACTTTTAGAGTTTAGAAACTTTTTAAATATGAATATGCAGAAGTAAGAATATCTGTGTAATCTATATTTTAACTTGTACCCGTAAGGGTATCAGTGTAATCTGTGTTTAAAAATGCATAAAATACTTTCACTTATCTTAGACGCTAAGAAAGAACGAATTAAGGTTTTGAAAAAAAACCAGCAAGCTTTTCTTTCTTTGATAAAAAATGTTCCAGTTCCGATGTCTTTTAAAAATGCTATAAAAAGAGAAGGTAAGATCTCCTTTATCGCAGAGGTAAAGCAAGCATCTCCTTCAGCAGGAATATTGTGTAAGAATTTTTCGTACCTAGATTTAGCTAAAACATTTAGCAAAGGAAAAGTTAACGCTATATCAGTAGTTACTGAAGAGGATTTCTTTTTAGGAAAAATTAATTATATTGAAAATATTAAGAAAAAAGTTAAGTTACCTATATTACGCAAGGATTTTATACTTGATGAATCTCAAGTTTTAGAATCAAGAGCTGTGGGTGCTGATGCTATTTTACTTATAATGGGTATTTTGGAAAAGGAAAAATTAGAGAATCTTTATAGAATGTCTAAGGACTTAGGTATGGATGTTTTAGTTGAAGTGCACACTGAAAAGGAATTAAAAAAAGTTCTAAAAATGGGTGTAGATATTATTGGAATAAATAGTCGTAATTTACATACATTCCAGGTTAATTTTGAAAGGACAAAAAAACTTCTTCCCTTTATTCCTGAAGATGTAGCTAAGGTTAGCGAGAGTGGTATAAAAGACATAAAAGATGTCTTACTCCTAAAAGGTTTAGGTGCTAATGCAGTGCTTGTTGGAGAAGCTTTGATGAAGTCAGATAATCTTGAAGAAAAAATAAAAGAACTTAACATTGATGCTGATAAATAATTGGTGAGAGTATTAAATAAAAATGAAAGTAAAAATTTGTGGGATTACTAATTCTAAAGATGCGGCCTTAGTCTCTTCTGTTGGTGCTGATGCTATAGGGTTTATTTTTTCAAAAAAAAGTCCCCGTTGTATTAGCACAAGAAAAGCTGAGGGAATTATTAAGAGCTTAGATCCTTTTATAGTTAAGGTTGGTGTTTTTCTCAATCAAGACAAACAAGAGGTTTCTGATATTGCTTCTTCTCTTAACCTTGATGTTTTACAATTTCATGGTAAGGAAACTCCTGCTTATTGTCATTCTTTTAAGCCAAGGTTCAAAGTTATAAAAGTATTTTTTCCTGAAGATAGTCCTTATGAAAGAAAAATTTCTGGTTATAAAGTTGATGCTTTTATGTTTGATGTTAAGTATGAGAAAAAACTAAATGGTGAAAAGACATTATCGACTAAAGATTTAAAAGAATTATCTAATCTTATAAAAAAAGGTAAGCGAATAATTATATCCGGAGGACTTAATATAAATAATATAAGTAAAATCAAAAGAATAAAGCCTTATGCTTTAGATGTAGCTAGTGGGGTAGAAAGCATGGTTGGTGAGAAAGATAGTCAATTGGTGAGTGCATTTGTAAACAAGGTAAAATATGAAGTTGCCTAATAGTAAAGGATATTTTGGAGAATTTGGTGGGAAGTTTATTCCTGAGACCATTTTCTTATGTTTAGAAGAATTGGAAAAAGCATATAGCAAAGCCAAGAAAAGTACAAAGTTTAAAAAGAATTTAGATTTTTATCTTCGTGAATATGCAGGCAGGCCTTCTTCTCTTTATTTTGCTAAAAACTTAAGTAAACATTTAGGGATGAAGATTTACTTTAAAAGAGAAGATCTTCTTCATACTGGTGCTCATAAGATAAATAATTCTCTCGGTCAAGGTTTTTTGGCAGAGTTTATGGGTAAGAAGAGAATAATTGCCGAGACTGGAGCTGGTCAACATGGAGTGGCTGTAGCTACTGTTGCTAGTCTCTTAGGTCTAGAGTGTGATGTTTATATGGGCGAAGAAGATGTGGCTCGGCAAAGGATGAATGTATTTCGGATGAAAGTTTTAGGAGCAAAGGTGGTTCCAGTTAAGAGTGGCTCAAAGACTTTAAAAGATGCTTGTAACGAAGCTTTTAGAGATTGGGTAACAAATATAAGGGATACTTATTATCTTCTTGGTTCAGTCGTTGGGCCTCATCCTTATCCAATGATTGTTAGGGATTTCCAAGTTGTTATTGGAAAAGAATCAAGAGCACAAATTTTAGCTAAAGAAGGAAAGCTCCCTGATTATTTGGTTGCTTGTGTTGGTGGAGGAAGCAATTCTATTGGTCTTTTTTATCCTTTTTATAACGACAAAAAAGTTAAATTTATTGGTGTTGAAGCTGCTGGTTTTGGTTTAAACTCATACAATGCAGCCTCTTTATTAAAAGGTCAACCAGGAATATTCCAAGGTTCAAAGTCTTATGTTCTTCAAGATAAATTTGGCCAAATAGAGGAGGCTCATTCAATAGCACCTGGCTTAGATTATCCAGGAGTAGGGCCAGAACATTCTTTTTATAAAGAAACTAAAAGAGCTGAATATGTGGCAGTAACTGATAAAGAGGCAGTAGAAGGATTTAAAATGCTTTCAGAGCTTGAAGGAATAATTCCTGCCCTTGAAACATCTCATGCTATTGGATACTTAAAAAAATTAGCTAAAAAAGGAAAAGGAAAAGTAGTTGTAGTTTGTTTATCAGGTAGAGGAGACAAGGACTTAGATATCGTTATGAATATATAGCATCGAGTCGTGAGTATCGTGTATTAAGAATAAAAACTATATACTATATACTAAATAATATGAGACTAGAAGAGAAATTTAAACAGTTGAAAAAAGAAAATAAAAAGGCTTTTATAGCTTATATTCCTTATGGTTTCCCTAGCATTAAGGCTACTAAGGATATTTGTTTAAGTTTACAAGATGCTGGAGTAGATGTGATTGAGTTAGGCATTCCTTTTTCAGATCCTTTAGCTGATGGACCAATTATTCAAAAAGCTACTACAGCTGCGCTAGCAAAGGGAGCAAACATTGATAATTTTTTTAAAGAGCTTTTACAATTAAAGCAGTCTTTAAATATTCCAGTAGCAGTTATGTCTTACTATAATCCTATTTTTAAGTTTGGTTTAATAAAGTTTTTAAAGAATTTGGAACAAATAGGTGCTAGTGCTTTAATAAATGTTGATATGCCTATAGAAGAAGGCGATGAGTATATCAAAGAAGCGAGGAAATTTAATATAGATACTATTTTTTTTATTACTCCGGTTACTCCAGTTACACGAATTAAGAAGATTGTCAAACAATCAAGAGGATTCATTTATTATGTTTCAGTGACCGGAATAACAGGGCCTAAAGATTTAAAATATGCCTCATTGTCATCTCATATTAAAAGTATAAAGCGAGTAACTAAAGCACCAGTGTGTGTTGGATTTGGTATTCATAATAAAGAGCAAGTTGCTAAAATAAATACTTTTAGCGATGGAGTAATTGTAGGAAGCGAGATAGTTAATTTTATTGATAGACACCATAAGGATAAGAATTTTTTAAATAAATTAAAAAACCACGTAAAATCTTTAAGAACTCAATAAACTCATAAGTTATGTATGAAGTAATAAATATTAATGGCCTAGACTTTATATTTTCTCCTTTTCAAAATATGGAGACTGCTTCCTTAGGTATATTTTTGCGAGGTGGAGCTCGTTTTGAACAAAAAAAAGTAAAAGGTATTGCTCATTTCTTAGAACATATGCTGTTTAAAGGGAGCCAAAACTACTCATATCGGCAGATAAAAAGAGAAGTTGAAGGCAGAGGTGGTTCTTTGAATGCTTTTACTGGTCAAGAAATAGTTGCTTATTATGCTCACTTTTTAAATAAAAATCTTCCTTTAGTCTTAGACATTCTTCTTGATATGGTGCTTAACCCTTTACTTAAAACAACAGAGATTAATAAAGAAAGAAATGTAATCTTAGAAGAGATAAAAATGTATAATGATCTTCCTTCTTCTCGTGTCAGTATGCTTCTAGATCGCTTACTTTGGCCAAATCATTCTTTAGGTGAAGATGTCATTGGCTATGTAAAAACAGTTAAAGATATAGGCCGTAGTGATTTAGATCGTTTTCAAAAGAAATATTATACTTCTTCTAATATGGTTGTTTCTTTTAGTGGAGCCTATGATAAAAATAAAATAATTGATTTATTAGCAAAAAAAATAAAAAGATCTAAGCAAGAAGTTAATTTAAAATATTTTGCCCCTTCTCTGCCTAAGAGTTTAGAAGTAGTTTGTGAAAAAAAGAACCTAGAACAGTCACATCTTTGTTTAGGTTTTAGAAGTGTTTCTTGCCGGAGCGATAAAAGATTTATTGCTCAATTACTTCATGTAATTTTAGGTGCTAATATGAGTAGTCGTTTGTTTGAAGAGTTAAGAGAGAAAAAACCTTTATGTTATGATATTTCTACTGAAGTTAGAAAATACAAAGATAGTGGTGCTTTCTCAATACATTTAGGTTTAGATAAAAGTAAAATAATAGTAGCACTTAGTTCTCTTCTTAAAGAGCTGGATAAAGTAAAAGGAAAAGAAGTTTTTAGTCGTGAGTTGTCTCGAGCAAAAGATTATTTTCTTGGGCAAATAGCAATGAGTTTAGAGCTTCCTCAAGGGCGAATGTTTTATCTTGCTGAAAGTTTTTTAAGATCAAATAAGATATATAATTTTGATCAGATTAAACAAAGAGTAGAGGCGATAACTCCAGAAGATA
The DNA here is from genome assembly GCA_030765735.1 of Candidatus Susulua stagnicola. Classification (GTDB taxonomy): domain Bacteria; phylum Omnitrophota; class Gorgyraeia; order Duberdicusellales; family 4484-171; genus Susulua; species Susulua stagnicola. The sequence goes on from JAVCBZ010000093.1 coordinate 9,739, forward strand.
TTAAAAACTTTGCTAGAGAGATATTTACCTTTGAAAATATGAGTATATCTTGTGTTGGTGATATTAGCGATAATCTCAAAGAATCAATAAAAAAAACAGTAAAGAAGGGGGTAGGCAATTCTTAAAAAACCTATGACTAGTAAGGAAAAAGCCTTAAAAATAGTAGAATTTATTTTAGATAAACAAGCTAAAGATATAGTTGTTTTAGATGTAGGAGACCAGAGTGGTTTTTGTGATTATTTTGTTATTTGTTCTGCTGAGTCAACAAGGCAAGTAGATGCAATTCAGCATGATACAGTAAGGGCATGTAGAAAAAATAATATAGAAGTTCGTTCTCATCATAGTGATGAATCTTTGCGCTGGGTTCTTGTCGATATCGATGATATCGTTCTCCATATATTTTTTGAGGAAGCTAGAAAATTTTATGATCTTGAATCTTTATGGAAAGAAGCTAAAAAAGTAAGGATACCTGCTCGTCTTAGGAAAGCTGCAAAAGAAAAAAATATAATTTAAATTTAATTAAATTTATTTTTATTTTTTTCAATTTAAATTTTTAATTTATAAAAAAATTTTAAAAAAAAGTGTAAAAAGTGTTGACAACTTTGTTAATTTTGTTAATCTATTTATAGAGGGTTGTCCCGACAATGGGTTGGGAACAAAAAAAACAGGAGGTAACTAAATGGCAAAGAAAAAAGTAGCAAAGAAAAAAGTAGCAAAGAAAAAAGTTGCAAAGAAAGTAGTAAAAAAAGTTGCAAAGAAAAAAGTTGCAAAGAAGAAAAAGAAATAACAGTTTTACGACTGTAAAGAAAATACTTTGAAAATATAAGCCCCGCGCCAAAAGCGCGGGGTATCTTCATTTATAGAGGGCCTGGTTCTCTTCGCCAATTAGCCATTGTCTGTCTGTAGGAGCGAAACTATGTTTTCGCCGGCATTAATATTATTTTATTGTTGATGATATTGTTTTTGTTATTTTGTATCGGGCCGATACATAGACTGGTTCCTACGATGTTAATTATTCTATAATGGTGTATTTGTAATTTGTTGTGCTGGTAGGGGATAGAGCACTGAGAACCGTCCCCTATTTCTCTATAGATTTTTATTCTTCGTATGATATAATTTCCTTATGTTCACAGGAATAATACGAGAAATTGGTAAAGTTAAGAAAATTGTCAAAAGAGGTTCTTCTATAAAATTAGGAATAGAATCTAGTCTTGTTTCATCTGTTGCTAATGCCTCAGACAGTATTGCAGTAAATGGAGTTTGTCTCACTTTATCTTCTAAAGATAAAAATATACTTTTATTTGATGCAATAAGTTCTACCTTAGATAGCACTAATCTTAAACGACTTAAAAAAGATAACTATGTAAATTTAGAACCAGCTTTAAGTTTAGGAGAAAAAGTTGGAGGACATTTTGTTTTAGGTCATGTTGATCTTGAATTGAAAATAAAAAAATTAATTAAAAAATCCG
>JAVCBZ010000016.1 GCA_030765735.1 Candidatus Susulua stagnicola
GAGTAGTTGGTCGTTTAGGATGACGAGAAATTTGAATTTTTTGCCAAGGAGAAAGCTTAGAATAGATATCTTTTTTGAGGTTCTTTAATTTACTAATTAGATCACTAATTTCCGAAGAAAGATCTACGTTTTTTTCTTCAGAAAACTTTTTTATCCCTTCTATTTTCTTCTCTAACTCAATAATTGGTTTTTCAAAATCCCAATTTTGTCTCATAAGTTATCACACTCCAATCTTAATCAATGATGATGACTTCAGACCCAACAGGAACAATATCAAATAAAGCTTCGACGTCTTCATTTTTCATTCTCACACAGCCTAAAGTAATTTGTTTTCCTAACTCGTTAGGCTTAGTTGTTCCATGAATACCATAGCCTTCTATTTCTACTCCTCCATTGTCAATTCCTTTTAATCCCATCCATCTTGCCCCAAGAACATTATCTGGACTATCTGGAGGAATAATTGCACCAGTTTTATACCAAGTAGGTTTTATAAGCTTATCGTTGGCGATATGGAAAACTCCTGTAGGGGTTGAATTATCTTTTCCAGTAGAAACAATATAAGTTTTAATAACTTCTCCACCTCTCTTTAAGAAAAGAAGATTTTGAGATTTATCTACAACTATAGAAAACTTACAAGTGCTTATTTTTAATTTTTGATTTGGCCGAATTATATCCGAAGGTAAATTATTTGCTTTTTTTATAAGATTTACTGTAGTACCAAATTTCTTAGCAATTCTTTCCAAAGCATCGCCATATTTAACTATATAGTTAGTACTATACTCATCTATAATCGATGAAAAAATAAGCTTAATGTTTATTTCCTCTAATCTTTCCTGAATCTTCTTTAGCTTCTTAAAATCACCAGTTTTTTCTCCTGCTTCCTGATAAAGATTTCTTGCTTTTAAAAGATCTCCACTATCAAAAACATTCTCTACTTCTTTTAAAGAAAAACTACCGCTAGCAACATTCTGTTCTTTACTATTTTTTGAAGGCAAACTCAAGGCCAATACAATAGCTACGATAACCCCGCCAATTATAATTTTTATATATCCTTTTTTCATAAAACTCCTTAATCTAGTGATAAACCATAAGGGTTATAATAACCCCTACAAGGCCACCCATAAAAACTTCTATTGGAGTATGCCCTACTAATTCTCCTAATCTATCCTCTCTAAGTTTTTTCCCTTCTTGGAAATCCATCATTATTTTGTTAAGAATTTTAGCTTGGAATCCTATAGACCTCCGCCAAGTTTGAGCATCAAACATAGTAATCATGGCAAAGAGCACACTTAAAGCAAAGAATGGTGAAGAACTGCCTAATTCTTTACCCATGCACACCACTAAAGATACTACAGCAGCACTATGAGTAGACGGCATCCCCCCTGTTCCAAGAAGCCAATAAAAATTAAACTTTCTTTCTTTTATTAATCCTAAGAGAATCTTCAAGCCTTGTGCGACCAAAGCACTAAAGAACATCGCCCCAAAAGCCTTGTTATTACTTAATCCTTGCCAAAATTCATTCATTAGGCTACTATTATAGGGAAAAAAATCAATTTAAGCAACAAAATTTTTATCTTTAAACGTAATCAGTTTTAAGAAATAACTTGACAAAAAGTATTTTCTATAAATAATGCTTTAAAGCATAGATATCCTATAAAGGATAAAGTAAAAAATAACAAATTTTCAAAGAACGTTCATTGACAATTAAACAGGCATAAAAACTCTTTCAGGGCGATACAATTCGCCGCTTTTAAGCATGCTTAAGCATAAATGAGCTAATTTTTTGGCAACATATATTAAAGCTTGCTTGCCGGCTTTGCCTTGAGATCGTTTTTTCTGATATAATGCTCTAAACTCAGTATTATGTTTAATACAAGCAACAGCAGCTATATATAAAGCGGAACGTAAATATGCTGGTCCGCGTTTAGCTATCTTATTTGCTTTAAAAGTTTCACCGGATTGATAGATTTTAGGATAAAAACCTACATATCCGATAATCTTTTTAGAATCTTTAAAAGATTGGGCATCAACACCTACGGCAGATATGATAGAGGCAATAGTTTTTAGTCCTACACCGGGGATAGAGAGTAAATTACCGCCGGGGAAATCAAAAGGTTCATTGTCATCTTTAGATGATAGAATATTTTCAATTTCTTGATTGAGTTCATCAATAGATTTATTTATATTTTGAACTTGTTCTATCATAATATTAAGATTTATGGCTCGAGCATTAGCTGCTCTGCCGGAATATATAGAGTCTTTAGCTGTCTGTATAAGATGTATTATTTCTTTGATATTAAAATTATTGCCTTTGATTGAGCGAACGATTTTCTCAATATGTTTTGGTTTTGCCTGGGCTAAGTGTTTTGCTGTAGAGAATTTTTTAAGAATGCTGGCCGCGGCGATACCAAAAGGTTTTTTTAACTTTGTTTGCTCATATTCAGGAAAGACTAAAGCCAGTAAGCTTAATGCTTGTCTTTTGTAGTCTTTTTGATCTTTGATAAGCCTATACCTGAGTTTAGTAAAATCCTTTAGGATTTGAACGGTTTCTTCAGGTACAAAGCTTTGAGCGTATTCGTTTGAACGCATGAGTCCGGCGATAACATAAGCGTCAATATCGTCAGTTTTTGCTTTTTTACGCAGGGCTTCTCTGAACTTGTTTGTCTGATGGGGGTTAAGAACAACTATTTTAAATTTTTGTTCAGTTAGAAAACAATAAATGTTTTCCCACCAGATACCGGTGGCTTCAATGCCGATAAGTAGATTTTCAGAGTTTAGGCTGTGTTTTTTAAAACGTTCGATCAGCTCATTGAATTCATATTTGTTGTTTTTAAGCGTAAATGGTTTTACGCTTTTTTCGCCGTCATTATCGAGAATGACACAACGGGCGGTTGATTTTGAGATATCGATACCAAGATAGTTCATAAAATCAGTCCTCCTTTTGATAAATAGAAAGTTGTTAAGAGTAGTTCTTTTTCAGATTATGGGAGTATGTTCCAGCAGGTTTGGCCTAAATATAGCCTGGGATATGAAAGGTAGCTTTGTATCAACAGAGCCCCTTAGTATCCTGAATGAATATTCACAGGCACAACCGCAGGAAGCAGCACTCTATATTTAAAGATCTTCTTTAAAAGAAGTCTTAAGGAGATATGCAAGCTGTCTCCCAACTGAAAAAGGATTACCCTTTTATTTTAACATTATTAACAGATAACTCATACTAAAGTAATAGTGTGAGAATTATACCAGGAGGTTTTATGGGAAGACCAAAAAAAGAGTTAAAAAAAATTCACAAGAAAAAGACTAACAAAGCTCACGAAGAAGCTAAGCAACATTCAAAGGGAAAAATTCCTTATGAAAAGCTTACCCGGCTTGCGAAAAGTTTTATAAAAAAAGGTAAAAAAAAGAAAACAACTTCTGCTTAATTTAGCTAAAATTGTAGTGCTTCTTTACTTTTATTACCCTAAAACTTTATTCTTCTGAGTCTCCCTGGCTAATATCCTCTTTTATCCCAAGATTATCCTTAATGTTTTTTCGTCCATTCTTAGCAACAACATTTATTAATTTCTCCGTGCTAAGTATTGACCAAACAAGCCCACATTCTCCACAAGCAGAAAAATCATTCTTCTTTACTCGGACATTTATCCCAAACAATAAGAAGCGCTTCAATTCTTTAGGTCTAAAAAATGCTTCCGGAGAAATATAATCAACTTGGTTAAAAATGCTTCCTCTTACAATTTTTTCACTACCACAGCTTGGACATTTCATTTTTGTCTCCTTTTTTAAATAAAACATGGCGGCGAGTGGACTTGAACCACCGACAAAACGGGTATGAGCCGTTTGCTCTACCAGCCTGAGCTACGCCGCCAGAAAGTATTTAAATTATATCAAAGTCTTGGGGAAAAATCTATACTAAAATTTAAGAGTAGTGTCAAGGTATCTTCATACAAGACTCTATACCTTCAGGGGTCTTTATTGTTATATCTAAAAATTTTAAAAGGCAGCCTAATCCTACACTAAAAACAAACCCAGCAATGATATAAAATAGAATATTATTTTGAATAACAAAAGCAAAAATTCCAAAAGCAATTGTTAAGATCGCAATTATTACAGTATACCTACAAAATATTACATTAATACGTTCTCTAACGGTGGGTTTTCTAGGCTTTAATGCGGTTTTCATTTTACTCCTCTCCCCTCAATATCCTCTTTCATAAGAAGTCAAGGACGCAGATAAAATTGCTTTTTATAAAACCAGCCATATAAAAAATAAATGGCGGGGTCGATGGGCCCGACTATGCTCTTTGTGTTTAGACTAAACACTTTGATAAGTTTCGTCGGGTAAAATTCTACATTACAAAGCCATACGAAGCCTGCTCCTATGAAATTCTTACACAATAGCGAAGTATGGCAGGCGCTACTGCACCCAATTCAAACCTTATCGGAATCAAAGCTACTATTGTCATTGAACCTGTTAAACGAACAGCATTATATCAGATTATATCCCAAAAAGTCAAACAGTTACACCTGCTAGGCATATCTTATGAAAGCATAGCCAAAAGCCTAAATATTGATAAAGCACCAGCGCAAAAAGCCTGTAATTATACGGAAGAATAAAATATGTTTTGGTTATTCTATAATTATCACACAAAATACCCTTATCAAAAAAAGATCTGGATCAAAGTCTGCTTTTTACACGAAACTAATAAGGCTATCTTGGTTTTTTGTAACAGAAAAAAACTCTGGATTCCTAAGTCACGGGTATATAAGGTAAAATTAAAGACGGGTGTTTTTGAAATCTACACTAAAGAAAGCCCAGCTATCTCACATTACAAGATCTGACCCTGCCGTTTTCAAAAAAGGGAGTTGACCCCTTTTATTACTCTTACCAAAAGAAAATCTGGATTCCTAAATCAAGGGTATACAAGATAAAAGGGGACGGTTCGGCAGATTCAAGCTCCTAACGCAACAGTTCAGAAAATTTCTCATGAGGTGTTTGCCAGCTCAATGTTTTACGTGGCCTGTCATTTAATTCATCTTGGACTTCTCGATGAGAAGAACAAGAGTTCGAATTGGTTTCAGTGGCGGGCGCTACTGCAACCAATTCGAACTTTATCGGAAATCAAGGCTACCATTGTCATTGAACCCGCCAAGCGAATAGCATTATACCAAACTATAGCCCGAAAAGTCAAACAATTACATCTACTAGGAATGTCTTATGAAAGCATAGCCAAAAGCCTAAATATTGATAAAGCCACAGCGCGAAAAGCCTGTAATTACAAGGAGGTCTAGATATGCTTTGGTTTTTTTACAACTACCATCCAAAATATCCTTATCAAAAGAAAATCTGGATCAAAATCCGTTTTTTACACGAAACCGATAAAGCTATTCTGGTTTATTACAACGGCAAGAAACTCTGGATTCCTAAATCGAGGGTATACAAGATAAGGTTAAGAGGGAGGATTTTTGAAATTTATACTAAAGAAAACTCAGTTGGATAATTAAGTGTTGTGTTCCAAGAATTAACCGATTTGGATGAAAAGTACTATAAATAAAATGGTTGACGAGGCCACTTCAAGATGCGCCTGTTACTGAAGTTTGTCCTTGGAATTGCGAAAGATTACCTTTTTCTGGTTTACTAGTTAATTGTTCGAAAATAAGCTGACAAATCCTATCTTTCCCTGGCTCCAATTTAATACCAACGGGGCCATGGTTTAGAATCTCTAAAGTAATCTTGCCAGAAAACCCGGAGTGTATTGTTGGGGCGGAAAGGTGAACTACTAATCCTAATCGAGCGATAGAACTTCTTCCTTCCACCCTAGCTGCTATTTTAGAATCAATGGGTAAGGTAATCTTTTCTAATGTCCGCGCAAGTATAAAAGCTCCTGGCTTAATAATAAGTGATCCATCTTGCTCTTTAGGGACATCTTTTAAATATGCTTGAGAGAATTTTACAAAACTAAAATCAGAATAATCTACACTTACCTGA
>JAVCBZ010000098.1 GCA_030765735.1 Candidatus Susulua stagnicola
CTTTTTACCTTTAACCAAAGGTGTATCTATTTCTCAGGATTTTCTTCTTTCATCTAAATCAGGCCGAAGGCTTCTCAAAAGCCAAGCTACAAAACAGCTTGATCTTTACTTATTATTACTCAAGATGTAGCAAAAAGAGAAAAAAGACACCATTACTGTCAATTATGATTCTTTAGCTAAAGATATGGGTTATGTTACCCAAAAAGATTTAGGCAAATATCGTAATGAACATCATTATTTTTATGAAAGAATACATCGCTTGCTTATACGTCTTAAGAAATACGGGCTTATTAAATATAAAAAAGGTGTAGTTACTTTGAAGACCTATAAGAATAAGTCATCTATTATAATGCCATTTGAATATTGGCAATATGGCTACCCTGATTATCTTTCAATGCGGGCGAAATATATGTATTTGATTTGTTTGCATGAAGCTGCTCGCTCTACACGCTATCCTTTTTGGTTTCGTAGTCAGAAAGATATGGCAAAGCTCTACGGCATAAGTGATACAACCATTTCCTTAGGCTTGCTGGAGCTAGAGGAGAGGGGCATAATTGAAATTACCAGAGATAGACCAACCCCGCCTGATTTCTCCAACAGAAAAGCTAACGTATACAAAGTTTTACCACTTCCACAATATCCTTAACTTAGTTAATGATCCCTTCATATACATTTAGGCCGCATAAACATGAGAGTAAAACACCTTGACATAACCTGCTGGAAAAGTAGTATTTGCTTTTAATCGCAAAGAATAGTTGTTGGGAAAAGGGAGTTGACCCCTTTCTTTTGATCTCACCCATTTATCTATTTTAACCTTGACATAACCTACTGAAGTAGTAGTATTTACCTTTAAACACAAAGGCACGGGGTATAGAAAAACAGGTTAGAATTATACAGTAACTCTCGTAGCGAAGATTGTTTTTTTGTTTAGTTAATAACAGAATCTGTAAATATGAAAAATCGCTCAAAACGAATAATCTGTTGTATTTTAGCCTTCCAAATATTCTATTTTAACCCACACTCTATAGCGTACACTGCCTCTAAATCTTCAAAAAAAATAAAACCACCTAAAGTCCGTCTCCGTAATGCTTTAAGCGCAGAAGAAAAATTTTACAAAGGTGACTTTGAAGGTGCAGCATTATTTTTCGAAACTCTTGATCGAAAAAAAAATAGAAATTGTGCCCTTTTCAATAATCAGCTAGGTTCTATATACATGGCTAAAGGTGATTGCGAAAAAGCTTTAGATTCTTTTCTAAAAGCATACTATTTAATGAATGATATATCCGCCTTTGAAAACCTAGAGTCAGGGGCTGTTTCTTTATTCGGTAGTGAAGCAAGAAAAGCATACAAAGGTGATCCTTACGAAAAAGTTTTTAATTCTTTGTATGTAGGGTTATTGCTTGCAAATAAAGGCGATTTTGATAATGCTTCAGCAGCCTTTAAAAATGGAATACTGTGTGATTCTGATGTGAAAGATGAGTTGTATGGAAGTGATGTCTCTGCACTATATCTTTTTGCCGCTAGGCTTGCGTTAAAGCAAAATAACTCATCTTTGAGCAAAGATTATTTCAATAAAGCCACAAAATCATATCGTTTAGCATCTCCTTTAAATAGATCTATAGTGTCACAAGAACAAGCGCTAGTTACTTTATTGTATGAAAAACAGAAGGAATTAAAAAAACTAGAAAAGTTCGGGAGACGTTTTAAGCGAAAAAAGAAGAAAGGCACGACAATGTCAGGAACTGATAAAGCTTCCGGAGAAAAGAGCAAAACAACGCTAACCTATAACAAGAAAACGCTTGGAAAGATAAAAGTGCTTTCTGAAGAAATAGAGGAACTTGATGAGAATATAAAAGAATTGTCAAGCCAGAGGGAAGTGAATAGTAGAAATATAAACACTTCCATTTTAAAATCATTCACAGATTTAAAAAATAATACGTTTTTGTGTCTCGAGTTAGGCCGAGGACCTTTAAAATACCAAACTGGCCACTATGGTCAATTAGCAGTATTTACTGTTAAACCTCATAAGATCAGTGAAATCAAGGTTTTCTTAGATGATAAAGAATTTAGTAAAAATTTATTATTACTAGATAACGATATATTTTTTCAGGCTAGGACAAGAGGTGGTAGAGAAATGGATAACATTTTAAAGGGACAAGCCCAGTTTAAGCAGACTACCGCTGAAACGTCTTTAGCCTTTTACCAAGCATCACAAAATATTCAGAAGCAGGCCAACCAGATGTCTTCAGCAAATCCTTATTATGATGCATCTGGGCAATATGCTGCAGCAGGAATATTAGCGCTGGTAAGCCTTGCAATAGCTATCACAAGTGCAGCAGCTAATCCAGTTGCTGATGTAAAGCATTGGAGTCTTTTACCAGGAAATATTATAATTTTACCTTTCTCTATGAAAATAGGTACACACAATATAAAAATCGACTGTTATAGTAAAAAAGGAAATCTTTTAAATTCCTCAAAGTTCAGTGTTGAAATTGAAGAAAAAAAGGATAATATATTTTTTAAACGGTTTTTTTAGAATTATAGGAGTGACTGCGTGCATAGAAAAGTAATAATATATTTCTTAATAGGACTCTTGTTTTTTACGGGTTGTGCTAATAGCAAACTTTTGTTAAGGAAAGGACAGAAAAGCATTGAATTGGAACCTGAAGATGGGGGAGTAATCTTTTCGTTGAAAGTTGTTGGTCAAACAACGTTTAATCCTTACAATGTAACGATACAAGAAGTCAATCAATACAAAGCATATAAACGAAAAAAACTTGAGCTCATTCCTCTTGGGGATATATCAGGTAATCTCTATCTGTTTCACTTGAAGCTTTCGAAAGGAACTTATAAGCTGGCATCTTTTTATGGCTGGGTCGGCAAATACTCTGGAAACTATCAATACATGCCGTGTAATAAAATATTTGATGTCACAGCTGGGGAAATTACTTACTTGGGAAGAGTTGGTTCAAATATGTATTTTCAAGAAAATTCTTGGGCTAACGATATATTAATAACAGATTTTTACAAAGAGGATATTGATACTTTTCTAAACAGATATCCGTTATTAAAAGATAAGAAAATTGGTAAAGATTTACTATATTAAAAAAGGAAGGTGATTGTGAGAAAAATAGTTTTGCTTATGTTATTATGTTTTATTTGTTCAGCTTGCGCAACAAGTCGATACTCTTCTTCGCATTCAACAACGGTATTGCCAGATGCCGACGACGGTTTAGGTGGAACAGGAATCGAAGCTACAGATATTAGAACTGTTGCTAGAAAAATGGCTGTTTCATTGTTAGATATCCCAGAAATAATCAATGCATCAGGTATGCCACGAATAGCATTGCTACCAGTCGAAAACTCTACACGCTTCATTATTAATAAGGATATTTTTACAAAAAAGATAAGAATAGAATTAAACAAAAATACTACAGGTAAAGTAAGGTTTTTGGCACGCGACAGAATAAAAGATATTCTAAAGGAAAGAGAAGCTAAGAGGGAAGGTTTATATACTGCTAGCAAGGATACAAACATGCTAGGAGTAGATTTTTACTTAACCGGAGAATTAACTGGGATAAGCAAAGCTAGCAGAGGGCATCGTTCCGACTATATTTTAATGGCCTTCCAGCTTATCGACGCCGAAACAAGTGATATTGTTTGGGAAGATGCTTATGAAATTAAGAGGGTAGGCAAAACTGGAGTAGCCTATCAATAGATGGTTGGTATCAAAAAAGGAGAAAATAGTGTTTAATAAAGTTATAATTCTATCAGTAACTGTTTTGGTTTTAAGTGGTTGTGCTGCTGGTCCATATAAAGCTGTTAAGTATAATGCTTCAAAGGATATAGAACGCCAATCTAACGTTGTTATCATAGATAAAAGTCTTAGCAATCAATTTGCAAAAAAGAGAGTTACTATAGTTGGCGAAAAATCAGAGTGGACTTCAGACAATCGGCTAAAAGTATATTGTGAAATTAGAAATATGAAAAAAGATGTATTAAGACTTCAGGTTCAAACCGTATTTAAAGATCAAGATAATTTTTCAATTGAATCTGATACAAATTGGGAATTAATTCTTATCCCAGAATTTTCGACCTATGTATACACTACTACTGCTTTAAATGATACAGCAAAAAAATATACCATAAGAATAAAATTAGCGAAATAACAAGGGAAGGTGAGAAAATGAAAAAATTTAAATGCTTGTTTTTAATAATGTGTTGCGTCGTAACTTGTTTATTTTTAAGTAACCTTATTTTAGTGCCCAGTGGTTATTGTGAAGAAGAAGCCAAATTTACATACCATCAAAAACCAATCAAAAAAGTTAAAGAGAAAAATGTAAAAGTTAGAGTGGCAGTTTCAAGATTTGATGAAAAGGTTGATATAGAAGGCAGTCCCTATAATCTCGAGGATGAAAACAAGAAAAATGGAAATAACGCTTTAGTTGAAATAAACGATTCCGATGTGAAAATTACTATTGACGAAAAAGAAGAAAAAGAGGTGTCAAAAGAAGAATTTTTAACAGGATTGATTGCCAATGCGCTACAAGAAACAGAACTATTTGAAGTGGTTGAAAGAAGAGAAATTAATGCGGTTATTCGTGAGATTAATTTCCAAAACTCCAAATGGGTAAAAAGTGATGGCGCTAATGCACTGGGTAATATTTACGATGTACAATATGTCGTCGCTGGAGATATTCTTCGTAATAAAAATGGAGAAAAAATCGGCAAGAACTATTATACTGTAGCCTTACGAATGTATAATGTTAACACTGCTGGCATTGTATCTTCTTCGGTTATCAGCTCATCATACTTAAAAGAAGCTGTTAACAAAGCGGTAACTGAACTATCGAAACAAATTAAAGAAAAACCATGGACATGTCGAATAGTTGGAAAGAGTGACGAAGGAATTTATATTAATGCAGGACTAAAGGATGATCTAAGGAAACGTGATGTTTTTTATGTGTATCGAGTTGAAGGAGAAATCGTTGATCCGGAAACAAGCGAAATTCTAGGGCTTAAAAGAAAGAAAATAGCTTTAATTGAGATTCAGAAAGTATTAGAGACTAAACTATCTTTAGTTAAAATTGTAGAAGTATACGATGAAATAAAAGTAGGCGATACTGTTTCAGCAGATAGAATTGATGAGGATAAACAGTCTGAAATGGAATTATGGAAGAAGATTTATAAAAAGGGTAATATTTC
>JAVCBZ010000066.1 GCA_030765735.1 Candidatus Susulua stagnicola
CCCATAACACCTAAACCAATTTTTCTTGTCTTTAAAGTATTCTCCTTAATTTGGGGAAGAGGAAATTTATTAGCTTCAATAACATTATCTAAAAATCGTGCTGAAATCTTAGTAATTCTTGCTAATTTTTCCCAATCAATCTCAAAGCTATTATCTTTTTCTTTTAATACTTTAAACAAATTAATCGAACCTAAATTACAACTCTCATAAGGTAAGAGTGGCTGTTCACCACAAGGATTAGTACTTTCGATGTCACCTAAATGAGGGGTTGGATTGTCTTTATTCATTTTATCTATAAAAACAATTCCTGGTTCTCCATTACTATGAGCACAGTTAGCAATAATATCAAAAACTTCTGCAGCATTTAATTTTCCTACCACTTGTTTATTATAAGGATCAATTAACTGATAATCCTCTTTCTTTAAGACCTTTTCCATGAAATCATCAGTTAAAGCGATAGAAATATTAAAATTAGAAATCTCACCTTCCTTACCCTTGCATTTTATAAATTCTAAAATATCAGGATGGTCGACTCGCAATATTCCCATGTTCGCTCCTCGACGAGTTCCTCCTTGTTTTACTGCTTGAGTAGCAGCATCAAAAACTTTCATGAATGAAACTGGTCCTGAAGCTACTCCACCAGTAGATTTAACTACGCTGCTTTGAGCTCTAAGACGAGAGAAACTAAAACCAGTGCCTCCACCAGTTTTATGTATAAGTGCGGTTGATTTTATAGCATCAAAAATAGATTCCATGGAGTCTTCAATAGGAACAACAAAACAAGCTGAAAGCTGACCTAAATTTTTACCAGCATTCATAAGAGTAGGAGAGTTAGGCATGAATTCTAAATTCTTCATAACTTCAAAGAATGCCTTACTACACTCGTTTATACTTTGTTCACTAGCTCCATATTTTTTCTCCACTCCTGAAATAGCTTTTGCTACTCTCTCTAGCAACTCAGTTGGTGTTTCACTAATTACACCTTTGTCGTTTTTCTTAAGATAACGTTTTTTTAAAACAATAATTGCATTGGAAGAAAAATTCAATTCCTTCATGGCCCCCCTTTCTTTTTGAAGATATGTTTGCAGTTATTCAAAAACCTAGATTTAATAGTGAAGAAAACATGTGCTTATTAAAACACCTTTTTATAACACGCCATAATGATACTGTCAAGGAAAAAAATACAAGATATGGTATCTTAAAAATAAATGAACACAACATATTGAAATTTAAAAGAAGGTATGTTAAATGAAATCTACTGTATCACGAATAATAAGTTCCGTATCTAAAACTATTTGTTGAGTAGATTTCTTACTCTCTACGTTCTCTTCCAATATCTTTACAGCCTGTTGAACCATTGCCTTTAAAGGCTGCCTTATTGTGGTAAGCATTAAATTTCCATAAAGACAATGAGGATTATCATCAAAGCCAACGACACTCAATTCCTTAGGTACTATTATTCTCCTCTCCTCAGCAAAATTTAAAACCTCACTAGCAATTTCATCACTACAACAAAACACAGCAGTCGGAGGATTCTTTAAAGAAAATAATTCCTCTAATTTAAACCGAGCTTCTTTACGTGAAAAATTAGTAATCTTAATATAGTCTTTAAGTAACGCTACACCATTCTTTTCTAGCGCTGACTTATATCCTTCTACTCTATCCTGAGCACATTTAACACGTAAGTCACCAGCAAGATGGGCTACACGCTTATGTCCATGATGAACTAAAAATTCTGTTGCTTCATATGCACCTTTAAAATTATTAACAGCAACACAGCTAACATCTACATCTTCTATTTGTCTATTTATCACTACTAAAGGAACATCTTCTGCAACTAACCTCTTAAGCTGATTTTCATTACCAATTACATCAGCCATAATAACTCCATCAATAAGAGAAGTTTTGAAATTATCTTTATCCCAAAAAATGTTAAGATGTAAGTCAATTCCTTTAACTCCTAATGAAGAAGCTACTTCTCTAATTATTTCTAAAGCATAAAAAGAGTAAAAAATACCTTCATAGCCTGGAATAATTAACCCAAAAGTATCAAGTTTTCCTCCAGCTAAACGACGTGCATATAATAAAGGTTGATAATTAAGCTCTTTTACTACCTCTTCTATTCGTTTTCGATTCCCTTCTTTCAAAGGAATATTATTCAAAAAACGAGAAACGGTGGCAATAGAGACACCAGCTTTAAGAGCTACATCTTTTATGGTAGTTTTAGAAGAAGACACAAGTATTACTGAGCCATGGCAATGTCACCCTCTTGGATAACATAACCATCAACTATTTCTTTTATATCTGCCGCAGAGATTTCTTTTCTCATCTCAATAACTTCTACACTTCCTACTTTTTTATCTCCACGCATAATTCTTAATAAAGCCCCTGGTCTCAAACCAGAAGCTTCACCCATATCAATAACTACAAACTTCTCTTCATGATTTACGGCAATAATTTCTCCCCGCAATTCTAGGATTCCTTGAGCATTAGGTTTTACTATGATAGGAGGTAGCTCTACTGAAGCTGATTCTTCTGCTGTAATTTTCTTTCCTCCTTCAATTGTAACCTCAAGCTGACCTTGCAATTCTTCAAAAGCCATAGCTTTTTCTTTTAAAATAACGTCAACATCAGAGATTTTATCTTCCAAATCTTCTTTCTTCAAAATAACTTCCTGAAGTGTATATTGTAACTTCATCAACCCTTTGTTGGCCATTATTACTTCTCTCTTTAATCCTAAATTTTCTTTACGTAACTTTCTTACTTCAAGAATAACAGTTCCTCTTCCTTCTCTCTCAGAAACTAAATCCATACTCATAATACGTAAAGTTCTTTCCTTAAATTTTATATCTTCTACGAGTCTATCCTTTTCTTTAGTTAATTGATCCATTTGAATGCTTAACTCTTTATTTTCTTTACCCAACTTTACCATTTTATTTTTCTCTTCAAACAAAGTTTTACTTAAGATATCAAGTTTTGCTTCTGCCGAAGCTTTACTTTTAACAAAATCGGCCCAATGATCTTCAGAAGAAGAGAAATTAATTCCTGATTCTTCAACTTTTTCTGTAACTCTTATAGAAGAACTTGCAGCAGTTTTCATCTTCTCAACTAAAGTATCTCTTTCTTTGGAAACTAACGACCACTTTCTTTCCCAATTTTTTATACCATCTTCAGCCTTAGATAATTCATTCGTAACCATTGTTAGCCTACGATCAATATCACTCTTTTCTCTTCCAATCTTATCAACTTTATATTGCAAATTATTATTTGCTTCTAACAAACTACCTCTTTCTTCTGTCAGTGTTTGATTAGCTACTGTTAAATTTTCTGTTTGAGTATAGAAAGTAAAGGCTACATAGCCTACGCCTAAAATAACTACTAAAAGAATTATCGGAATTATTTTTGTCTTATCCATCATACCCCCCTTTAATCTGATTATAGCATATAAAGTAGTACTGTCAATATTATTAGAAAATATTTTCCTTAAAATTTCTTGCGATAATAAACTCTAACAATATGTTGTGTATCTAGGGTAGCAATACCACCACCTAAAGGTGAATAACTAGAGTCTGCAATACCGGCAACACTGCCTACACCATACTGAGCGATTAATTCACTACTCTCTTTTAATTCTAATCTTACCTCTGAAAAAAAAGTATGGTGTGATCTATTTTCAACACTACCATTTTCATTTAATTCAGAAATATCATTAGCTTTTGAATAAACATATCGTCCAAAAAAACCTAATTTTTCTGTTGGTGAATATTTTAATTCAAATCCGATGTGATTAGTATTATCATCTATGATCTGAGACCATTCATATTCATTACGAGCATAATCTAAATAAATTTCAAGATTGTCTTTTGGTTTAAGCCCTATACCAACTTTAAAAATATCAAAATAAGAGTACGGTGGAGCAGGGAAAACATCAGAATTATACAATCCATAAACATTATCACGATATATTTGCCCAGCTTCAGTATAGGTAGTAAATGAGGACCAATTAAGCAAACCCCGGCCAAAATTATCATAAGCTAAAGTGCTATCATTTGTATGTTCCCAAACAAAATTTGAATTTAACCAATCAAAAAAATCATATTTTGCTCCCAAAGAAATTGTCTTTAGACTTGGATCTTTGTCATCTTCAATCGCCGTGTTTTGGTAAAAATCATCGGTTGAAGGATCAATAATAAAAGGATCAATCCCAGCATTGGTTTTAGGTAAATCATGATAAATACCTAAAATTTTTGTAGTTAATTTATCCATGGGTTGATAGATGACTTCTAGACGTGCAACATTTTCAATATACTTCCCATCAACATCATGTACATTTCTAATATCAAAAAGAGCATCTAAGTTTTGCTCCAATAAATTTTCAGCTTCAATACGAAAATTAATTGTATCTCGACCATAGTCAATACCATCACCAATCCTAAAAGATTTTATATCATCCCAATTTAAAGCAGAATCATAAAATGAAGAATGATAATCAAGAGGAGTTCTAAAAGAAAGATGTCTCGACCAAAAAGTATCATCTCTTGTCTCCCTAAAGCTAGCTAAAGAACTTTCAAACCCTTCGTCCATATGAGTAAGGTCTAAACGCAATTTATAAAAAGCTTCTTTCTTTTTAGGTAAAATACTAAAATAATTCTTTCCAAAAGTTTCTGAAGAAGAATTAATTAAACTAACTTTAAAACTATTTCCCCTCTTCTTAGTTCCATAAGCTGAACGTTTATCTTGTTCTGTAATTGATGCAGCTGCTTCTAAAGAAAGTTGTGTATTTGATCCTAATCCTAAATTAAAATCAAAACCAAAAAAATGATTAAAAACATCAATAGCACTATCATCACTTCCAAACTTAGAACCATAAACAAAACCTAAAGTAAGATCATCTTGCCAAAAATATTTTCCCCGCATAGCACTTTGAAAAGTATTAAAGTCATCATAATCCTGCCATAACTCTTTAGGAGA
>JAVCBZ010000015.1 GCA_030765735.1 Candidatus Susulua stagnicola
GAGACTTTAGAAGCTGGTGCTTATGCTTATCTACTAAAACCTTTGAATATGAAAGAGGTCATGGTGTTCTTAAGGCGGGCGATTGAAAATACTTACCTTGCTAATCAGGCTAGACAGAGAAGAACTTACAAAGATATGTCTATTTTAGACGGTTTAACCGGTGTTTATAATCATAGGTATTTTGATGAAGTATTGGATTGGCATATAGCTCACTTTAGGCGTCATTTACAGGCTTTATCATTGTTTATGATTGATATTGATCATTTTAAAAGATATAATGATACTAAAGGACACCCCCAAGGAGATAGGGCCCTTAGTGATGCTGCTCGGTTGTTTACCGAGTCGCTGCGTGAATATGACCAGGTTTGTCGATATGGCGGGGAGGAATTTACGATAATTATGCCGCAAACACCTCAAAGACAAGCAAAAATAGTGGGAGATAGGTTGATTGTCTCGGCTAGAGTAAAGCTTCCGGTAACTATTAGTGTAGGGTTGTCTACTTTTCCGGACAATGCCCAAACAAAAAAGGAATTAATTGATAAAGCGGATAAAGCGATGTATCAAGCAAAGGCTTTGGGTAGAAATAGGCTTTGTGTATTTGATGAGAGGGGCTAAAAAATGAAAAGTTTTGTTATCATTTTAATAATGTTAATTAGTATAGTTGGAACTTCAGGGGTAATAGCTGCTGTAGGTTATTCCGGTGTTAGAGCTTTAGGAAGGAACCCCCAAGCCGCGCCTAAAATTTTAATTGCCATGATTCTAGCGTTTATTTTTGCTGAATCTATAGCTATTATCGGGCTTTTAGTTGTTTATAATTTATTCGGTAGTTAAATAAAACTTTAATAGTTAGGATTTATAAGAACAAAAAGGGGGATGTAATGCTAGTAGGACAATTAGTTTTTATCCAAATTGCTACTTTTGTTTTGATTATTGTTTTTTTGCGTTGGTTATTTTACAATCAAATCAGTAGAGCTTTAAAAAGACTTCAACAACTTAATCAACAAAATTTAGAGAAAGAAAGAGTTTTAAGAGAAGAGTTGAAGCGAGCTAAACAAGAGGCAGAGAATGAAATTAAGCAGGGAAAAGCTGAATCAGAAGTGATAAAGGGACAAGCAAAGAGTGAGGCTGAGAAGGTAAGAAGAGGAATATTGGAAAAAGCACGAACAGATGCCAAGAGAATTATTAGTGGAGGAGAAAGTGAGAGTCAAAGAAAGCATAAAAAAATGCTTGTTCAGATGCAGGATAAGGCAGTATATTTAGCATTAGATGTAGTTAGGTATATTTTTACTGAAGAAAGCTTAAAGGTTTTACATATCCATTTGATTGATGAGTTTATTAGTAGTATAGAAAAATTAGATAAAGAGAAGATGAAAGCTCAGAATGATCTTGGTGAGATTGTTTGTGCGTATTCTTTAAACAATGCTCAAAAGCAAAGATTGCAAAAAGTGTTATCTGAAAAATTGGATCGTAATATCTCTTTGGAGGAAAAAATTGATAAAAATGTTGTTGCTGGTTTGATTTTAAAATTAAGCGGTTTTGCAGTAATTGACGGAAGTGTTCAAAATAAGTTTAAGAGAATATTACCACTAATGAAAGATGAAGCAAGAAGTAGCGTTTGATTAGGAAATGATTAAAAATGTTAGATATAAAATTAGAACCTTTAGAAATTAAAGATACTGGCACGGTTAAAGAGGTTAGAAAAGGGGTAGTGAAAGTTGATGGGTTGTTTTTTTGCGTTAATGGACAATTAGTTGAGTTTGCTCCTAGTCTAATGGGTATGGTTATTGGGTTTAATAAGAATGAAGTTTTAGTTTTAGTTTTAGGTGATGGAACTAAGATAAATATTGGTGATACTGTTTACGGAGAAACTGGTATTTTTGAAATTCCAGTTAGCAATAATTTTATTGGCAGAGTCATAAATACTTTTGGGCAACCGCTTGATGGTAGAGGTAAGATTCCGGAAAATGATAGGTACCCAATTTTTAGAGAGGCGCCTGGAGTATTAGATAGAAAACCGATTACTGAAACTTTTCATACTGGAATAAAGATAATTGATACAACTATTCCTTTGGGTAAAGGTCAAAGAGAATTAATCATGGGAGACAGGGTTACTGGTAAAACCAGTATAGTTACCGAAGCAATTATAAATCAAAAAGATAAAAATGTAATTTGTATATATTGCTGGATAGGGGGTAGCCATTCAGC
Source organism: Candidatus Susulua stagnicola (assembly GCA_030765735.1). Lineage (GTDB taxonomy): Bacteria > Omnitrophota > Gorgyraeia > Duberdicusellales > 4484-171 > Susulua > Susulua stagnicola. The sequence continues at coordinate 2,206 of JAVCBZ010000015.1, forward strand.
TTTAGTAAAGATTTTGGAAGAACTGAAGCGTGGAGGGGCAATGGATTATACTATTGTTGTTGTTGCTTCAGCTTCTGATTCCCAAGCAGAACAATACCTTGCTCCTTATGCTGCTTGTGCTGTTGGTGAATATTTTATGGATAATGGTCGGGATGTTTTGATTGCTTATGATGACTTAAGTAAACATGCTTGGAGTTATCGAGAAATTTCTTTGCTCTTAGAGCGGCCACCAGGTAGAGAAGCTTATCCTGGAGATATTTTCTATATTCATTCACAATTAATGGAAAGAGCTGGAAAATTAAATGACGAGAAGGGGGCTGGTTCAATGACTTTTCTTCCTATTGTTGAAACTCAGGAAGGAGATATTACTGGTCTTGTCCAATCAAATTTAGTTTCTATGACTGATGGACAAATATATTTGAATACTAGTCTTTTTAATGAAGGTTTTA
>JAVCBZ010000059.1 GCA_030765735.1 Candidatus Susulua stagnicola
AGGATATTAGTATGTATTGGGTCCTTGGCGTATGGAGTTGTTTTGTTTTGATGGCTCCTTCTGGATTTATTTCAAAAGAGATAGTTTGGCGAACATTTAGTATTGTAAATTTTGTTTTTTTTACAATAGTATTAGTTGTTGTATTAGTTTACAGAAAAAAATCTGCACGCTAAATAAAGGTTAGATGAACCCCATTAGAAATTTTAACAAAGCAGGTGGAAAAAGGGATATTTCTAACGGGGTGAAAAGAGTATTCCTTGTTTTTTTTCTCTTTTTTATAAGTTGTTCACCATTAGAAGTGAACCGTCTCTTCGGAGTAGGGCTAAGGCGCTTTAGAGAAGAAGGTAAAATATACACCGAAGCATTTAATGCGGATTTACCTTTTTGCTATGGAATAGTAGTAGAAAAGTTGAATAAGATGAGAGCCTCTTTTTACCGAGGGAGTCAGAAAGAAGGTTTCATTGTGTTTATTAATTTCGTTAAAGCTTTTCCCCAATGTAATGCATCGACAGAGGTGGCAATCTTCTTTACAGAATTGAAAAGTTTTAAGACCGAGGTAGAAGTAGCTTCCCTTAATTATTCACTTGCTGAGTTTGCAGCAGCAGAAATATTTAACCATTTAAAAAGTAAAGAAATAGGTGATATTAAGTTAGATGAGGAGGTGGGCCTTGAGCAAAGAATGGATTAATGTTTACACCATTTTTGATGAGCTAGAAGCCCCGCAATTAGAAGCAATTCTAAAAGAGAATAATATTCCGGTAGATGTATTTTATTATCAGGCTACCTCAGTTTTTTCAATATTTCAGCCATCAATTGGTAAAGGAGAAATAAGAGTTAGAGAAGATTATGTTGAAGAAGCTATGAAATTAATTGCCGAATTTAGAGGTGAATAGTAATTTGAAAAAAATCCTTCCTTTGGTCAGAAAACAAGCTCAAGGAATAGAGAAGTAATCCATTCTGGAATTTATTATCCAAAAAATTCTTTAGATTTAGTTCAAGATTTATGTTTAGGCCTTGGTTAAAGTTTTAGGGACTTTGTTATAGAAGGTGAGTCGAATAATGGTTTTGATCGCTTTATAAATCTTATTGGTATTGAATTTCCAGGCTTAACAGCCTCTTTTGCTATTGCTAAAGAGGTAGAAAAACTGGTTAGAATAAGCTTGTAAATAATTGAAAAAGCTATTTTAAAAAAATATTGTTATCTTTAGTTTCTATGTTATAATTTCTTCTGTTTGCTAGTTGTTCTATGGTAGTAAATATTTGGTTTGCCGAGGTAGCTCAGGCGGTAGAGCGAGGGACTGAAAATCCCTGCGTCAGGGGTTCAACTCCCTTCCTCGGCACCATTGTTTTATTGATAAAAGTTTGTTTCCTAAGTCGAGGTTTATCTATATGCGTAAAGAAACGTTGGAAACAACAAGAAAAAACTTTTGTTTTACAAAAGGTTGTTTACAACTCCCTTCCTCGGCACCATTGTTTTATTGATAAAAGTTTGTTTCGTGAGTCGAGGTTTATCTATATGCGTAAAGAAATGTTGGAAACAACAAGAAGAAACTTTTGCTTTGCAAAAGGTTGTTTACAACTCCCTTCCTCGGCACCATTGTTTTTTTGATTTTATAGTAGTATGTTAATATTAATTAAGAATCATTAGTTAAATAAGTGAGAAAAATATTTCTCTTCCTCTCCTTTCTTTTGTTTATTCCCATCCACAGTAGTTTTTCTCTTTTTAGACCAGTCCAAGGTTTAGAGAGCAGTAATATAAAAAGAGTAATCGTATCACCGTTTGATTCGAAATCTATTTGTGTTACCTCAGACAATTCCTTATATAAGAGTCAGGATGGTGGTGAGGAATTTAATAAGGTAGCAGTATTTAAAGATGAAGAAGTTAAACATATCTTTTTTGATTCTTTTTTAGCTGATACTGTTTATATTGCTACTAGTCGTCATCTTTATAGATTAAAGGAAAGATTAGAGAAGTTATTCACTTCATCTGGTGAGGAATTAATCTTTACAGCCTTAAAGCACAAAGGGTTGTTATATGTTGGAACAGGCCAAGGGCTTTTTGTTGCTTCAGAAGATGCTTTAATTTGGAGAAAAGTAAAAGCTTTTAGTGGTTTTGCTATTTATTTCCTAGAGTCATCTGAAGATAAGGTGTATTTAGCTACTCAAAAAGGGGTTTATCTTTTAAAAGAGGATGACAGAATAGAAAGATTGTTTGTAATGCGAGAAGAAGAGGCTATAGGTGAGGAAGGATTAGTCTCTAATGTCATTAGAGTAGATATTTTTAATAAAGATTATCTTTGGCTTGGCACGAATCATGGTTTATTCATTTCTGAAGATCAGGGAATTAATTGGAGAAAATTATATATATCTGGAATAGATAATCTTTTCATCAATTGTCTTACTCAAACAAAATTACAAACTGATATTATTTATTTAAGTACTACTAAAGGATTTTTTATGGTTGATTTAAAACAAAATAAATCTAAACAGCTTTTTGAAGGATTGAATTCTTCTTATATTTCTTGGGCAGAATTTACTGCTGAGGGTAGGATTTATTTAGCAACATCTAAGGGCTTGTTTGAGAATGATTATTTTTTTTCATCTTATTCTAAAAATGATTTAGAAGTAGTTCTAGAAGGAGAGCCCTTAATAGGTGAAGTCCAAGAGGCAGTCTTAGCTTATAATGAAGTTAGTCCTGATAAGATAAGAAAATGGAGAGAGGATGCGGCGAGAAGAGCTTGGTTACCAAAGCTCGATGTTGGTATGGATGCGGGTATAGATGAGCAGTATCATTGGGCCGGCACTAGTGTAAGTAGTTATTATCTTGTATCTCAAGGTCCCAACGATAGAAGTTTGGGCTGGGATATTTCACTGGAATGGGATTTGGCTGATCTTATTTGGAATCCCTCACAAGCCTCGTCTATTGATACTAGAAGCAAGCTTAATACCCAGTTGCGCTTGGATATCCTTGATGAAATAAATAGAGTATACTTTGAAAGGATACGCTTAAAAAGAGAACTTAGCCAAGATAATTTGACAGAAGAGGATTTATTTAAAAAGCAATTGAGATTATTAGAGCTAACTGCAATTATTGATGGCTATACCGGCGGTTATCTTTCAAAACGAATAGGGGAAAGAAATGCCAGATAATAAACCATTAGTTTTAATTCTTTGCGGCGGAAGGTCCTTGCGGCTTTGGCCTTTGTCTGAAAAGGTAAGTAAGAATTTTTTAGATATTTTTGGATTTTCACCCTTGGAACTTACAATAAAAAGATTCTTAAAAATTACTACTTTGGATAATATATTTTTAGTTGCTAACCAATCTGAGAAAAAAGAATTAATGAAACTAAAATTAGTGAAAAAGAAGAATATTTTTTTTGAACCAGCTAGTAAAAATACTGCTGCTGCTATTCTTTTGTCTCTTCAGCAGTTAAAAAAACAAACTAATAAAAATTTAATTATTACACCAGTAGATACTTTGATAAAAAATGAAGCAGAGTTTTATCGGGCATTGAAGAAATCTTTAGTGGCAGCTTCTAGTGGTTGGATATGTACTTTAGGTATAGAACCGTCTTCTCCTACGCCTGATTTTGGGTATATTCAAGTAAAAAAACAAGCCAAAAATGGTATTTTTTCAG
>JAVCBZ010000021.1 GCA_030765735.1 Candidatus Susulua stagnicola
ACTGATGGCTAAGCCTTCAGGGGAAATTATTGAAATACCAATTACTTCTAATTTTAAAGAAGGATTAACAGTATTAGAGTTTTTTATATCTACTCACGGAGCCAGAAAAGGATTAGCTGATACTGCTTTAAAAACTGCTGACGCTGGTTATCTTACTCGTCGTCTTGTAGATGTAGCTCAAGAAGTTATTATTATTGAAGATGATTGTGGAACGGTGAATGGAATAACAGCTTCAGAGATTGTTGAAGGAGAAGATGTTGTTGTTACCTTAAAGGAAAGAATAGTAGGAAGGATTGCTTTGGATAATATTGTTGATTTAGTAAGTGATGAAATAATCGTTAAAACTAATGAGGAAATTACCGAAGAAGTTGCTGACAGAATAGAGCGTTTGGGATTAGAAAAGATAAGGATTAGAAGTGTGTTAACTTGTGAATCAGAAAGAGGCGTTTGTATTAAATGCTACGGAAAGAATTTAGCATCTAAGAAGTTAGTAGAGATTGGTGAAGCTGTAGGAGTTATTGCTGCTCAATCTATTGGCGAACGAGGGACTCAGTTAACAATGAGAACTTTTCATATTGGAGGCACAGCTTCACGAGTAGCTGAAAGATCATTTATAAAATCAAGAGAAGAAGGTGCTGTTAAGTATCATAACTTACGAGTTGTTGCTAAGGGAAGACACTTTGTAGTACTTAATAGAAATGGGATAATAAGTATTAATGACAATAAAGGTATTGAACTCCAGAGGAATCCTGTTCCTCAAGGCTCGTCTATTTCTATTCCTGATAATGGAGAGATTGTTAAAGATAAAGTGTTCGTAAGATGGGATCCTTATTCATCACCGATATTAGCAGAGTCAGGTGGTACAATTAAGTATGAAGATATCATTGATAAAATTACTATTCAAGAAGAATTAAATGCTACTACTGGTAGAAAAGAAAGAGTTGTCGTTGAGTTTAAGGGCGATTATCATCCTCAAGTTCTTATTCTTTCGGAAAAAGAAGAGGTTCTTGGTTTCTATCCTTTACCTACAGGTGCACATATAATGCTTAGTGAAGGCGATACAATTGGAGCAGGTGATGTTATTGCTAAGACGCCTCGCTTGGTTGCAAAAACAAGGGATATCACTGGAGGTTTGCCTCGAGTGGCAGAACTATTTGAAGCTCGACGACCTAAAAATCCGGCTGTTATAAGTGAAATAGATGGGTTTATTGAATTTTCTGAAGATGCTGGTGAAAGGAAAATTATTGTTCGTAGTCCTACTGGAATGAAGAGAGATTATGTTATCCCTACTGGTGCCCATCCTGTAATTTATAAAGGTGATCAAGTTGTTGCTGGTCAACAATTGATTGAAGGTCCAGTAGTTTTGCAAGATGTTTTAAGAGTTTGCGGAGATAAAGTATTACAGGAGCGTCTAGTCACTGAAGTGCAAGAAATCTATCGCTTACAAGGTGTAAGGATAAATGACAAACACATTGAGGTTATTATTCGTGAAATGCTTAAAAAAGTAAAAGTTGATGATGGCGGGGATAGTGATTTTCTACCTGGAGAAGGAATTGATAAGTGGGACTTTCGTCGTGAGAATGAGAGAGTTATTAAGAAAGGTGGCAAACCAGCTACGGCTTCACCATTGCTTTTAGGTATTACCAAAGCATCTTTAAGTACTAAGAGTTTTATCTCAGCAGCAAGTTTTCAGGAGACTACTAGGATTTTAGCTGATGCTGCAACTGCTGGCAAAATTGATCATTTACAAGGGTTAAAGGAGAATGTAGTAGTGGGACACCTTATTCCGGCTGGGACTGGTTTAAGGAAATACAGAGAAGTTGAGGTGGATAAATGCCAACAATAATTCAATTAATAAGAAAAAATCGTGTACTTAAGAAGAAGAAAGGAAAATCTCCTGCTTTGGTTGGATGTCCACAAAGAAGAGGGGTTTGTATTCAAGTAAGAACAATGACACCTAAGAAGCCTAATTCAGCTTTACGTAAGATTGCCAGAGTAAGGTTAACTAATGGACAGGAAGTTACTGCTTATATTCCTGGAGAAGGGCATAATTTGCAAGAACATTCAATAGCTTTAATAAGGGGTGGAAGAGTAAAAGATCTTCCTGGAGTAAGGTATCATATTGTAAGAGGAACCCTTGATTGTCAAGGAGTACAAAATAGAAAAAGGTCACGCTCTAAGTATGGAGCCAAAAAAGCAAAAAGCTAAATTTTAAGGAGATAGTTTAATATGAGAAGAAGGAGAGCACCTAAAAGAGACATAAAACCAGACTCAAAGTATGATTCTATAGTAGTAGGTAATTTGGTTAATATTATTATGCGTGATGGTAAGAAAAGTATCGCTCAAAAAATTATTTACGATGCTTTTGATATTGTTTCCCAACGAACAAAAGAAGATCCAATAAAAGCTTTCTTTGCAGCTGTAGATAATGCTCGTCCTCGGATGAATGTTAAACCTAGAAGAATTGGGGGAGCAACTTATCAGGTTCCCTTAGAAGTAACTAAGGAAAAAGGGATATCTATCGCTATACGTTGGATAAAAGATTCGGCTTTAAAGAAAAAGGGTAAGCCAATGAAAATAAAATTGGCTGAAGAAATTATTTCTGCTTTTAAGGGAGAGGGGCCAGTAATTAAAAAGAAAGAGGACACACATAAAATGGCAGAAGCTAATAGAGCGTTTGCACATTTTAAGTATTAATATAAGTGAATAGTACAAAAGTTGCAATTATGGAAAAGGGTTTAGATTTAATAAGAAATATTGGTTTCATAGCCCATATTGATGCCGGTAAAACTACGACTACTGAAAGAGTTTTATTTTATACTGGTCGTACATATAAAGTTGGAGAAGTCCATGATGGAACAGCAACTACTGATTGGATGGTTCAAGAAAAAGAAAGAGGAATTACTATTACTTCTGCTGCTACTTTTTGTAAGTGGCAGGATAAGCAGATTAATATAATTGATACTCCGGGGCATATTGATTTTACAGTTGAGGTAGAGAGGTCATTGAAAGTTTTAGATGGAGTGGTGGTTGTTTTTTGTGGAGTTGGTGGAGTAGAGCCTCAGTCAGAGACGGTATGGCGCCAAGCTGATAAGTATCATATTCCTCGTATTGCTTTTGTTAATAAACTGGATAGAGTAGGAGCTGATTTTTTTAATGTACTTAGTGATATGCAAGAAAAACTTCAAGTTTCTATGGCTCCAGTTCAATTGCCTATATATAAAGATGATCAGTTTTTAGGTTTAGTGGATTTGCTTGCTGACAAAGCTTTATATTATGAGGGCGAATTGGGTGAAAAAGTTGTGTGTCGTGAAATTCCTGAAGACATGAGAGAAGCTGTAATTAAAGCCAAGGAAGGCTTAGTAGAGAAATTAGCTGAGCTTGATGATGAAGTTATGCAAAAGGTGATTAACAGTGATGGAATAACTTCTGAAGAAAGTAAAAAAGTGATAAGAAAATATGTTTTAATGAATAAATTCATTCCAGTGCTTTGTGGTTCAGCCTTAAAGAATAAAGGAATCCAACAGCTCCTTGATGCTGTTTGTGATTATCTTCCTTCACCATTAGAGGCTAGAGAGCTTGTTGGTTTAAATGAGGCAAAGGGCGAGGAGCAAATAGTTAAAATTTCAGAAAAGTCTTCTTTATGTGCTCTATGTTTTAAAGTTGCCACTGACCCTTTCTTAGGAAAATTATTTTATATCAGAGTTTACTCAGGCAAGATTAAAAATGGATCTCAGGTATATAACGTTACCAAGAAAACTAAAGAAAAAGTAATGAAAATTTTAAAAATGCATGCTAACAAACAAGAGGTTGTTAAGGAAGCGCGAGCTGGTGACATCGTTTGTTTAGTAGGTCTAAGAGATATGACTACTGGAGATACTATTTGCGACAGTAGCCATCCAATTCTTTTAGAAGCAATAAAGTTTCCTGAGCCAGTTGTTTCTTTGGCTATTGAACCTAAAACTCAAGCTGATCAAGAAAAACTTTTTGGAGGATTAAAAAAACTTTCTGATGAGGATCCGTCTTTTAAAGTAGCTTATAATCGTGAAACGGGTCAGAATATAATTTCTGGTATGGGACAATTACATCTTGAGATTATGGTTGATCGACTAATAAAAGAATTTAATGTAACCGCAAGAGTTGGTAAACCTCAAGTTGCTTACAAAGAAACAATTACTCGTAGGATTGAGTCAGTAGGTAAATTTGTTCAGCAGGCTGGAGGACGTGGTCAATATGGTCATGTAGTATTACTTATGGAACCTTTAGAAAAAGGTAAAGGTATTGTTTTTGAGAATAAAATAAAGTCAGGTGCCATTCCTAAAGAATATATTTCCTCAGTTAAAGAAGGAGTTCTTGAGGCTGTTGAGAGTGGTATTTTAGGAGGTTATCCTGTAGTTGATATAAAAGCAACTTTAATTGATGGTTCTTACCATGATGTTGATTCATCAGAATTAGCTTTTAAAGTTGCTGGAGAAATAGGAATTAAAGAGGGGTTACGTAAAGCGAAATCAGTTGTACTGGAGCCTGTTATGGACTTGGAGGTAATTTCACCTACTGAGTATGTTAGTCAAGTGATTGGGGATTTAAATTCGCGTAGAGCAAAAATATCGTCTATACGCGAGAGAAAAAATCTTCGTATTGTAAAGGCTGATGTACCTTTGTCTGAAGTTTTTAATTACGCAGATACACTTAGAAACTTGACACAAGGCAGAGCATCATATACAATAGAACCTTCGTATTACGAGAAAGTACCGGAAGAGTTATTATTAAAAATATTAGGAATTTAATTGGATAAGGAGGTGTAGCATGGGAAAAGAAAAATTTATAAGGACAAAACCCCATCTCAATATCGGCACTATTGGCCACGTTGATCATGGTAAAACAACATTGACTTCGGCAATAACTTCGGTTTTAGCGGCTCAAGGTAAGGCTAAAGCACTTAAGTTTGAAGATATTGACAAAGCACCGGAAGAGAAGGAACGCGGAGTAACTATCAATATTGCTCACGTTGAATATGAAACTGATAATCGTCATTATGCTCACATTGATTGCCCAGGTCACGCTGATTATATCAAGAATATGATTACTGGTGCAGCGCAAATGGATGGAGCAATTTTAGTTGTGGCAGCTACTGATGGACCTATGCCGCAAACAAGAGAACATATTCTCCTAGCTCGTCAGGTAAATGTTCCAGCAGTTGTTGTTTTCATCAACAAGGTTGATCAAATGGAAGATGCCGAGTTAGTTGAATTAGTAGAAGAAGAAATCAGAGATTTACTTACTAAGTATGAATTTCCTGGTAAAGATATTCCTATTGTTAAAGGTTCGGCCTTAAAGGCAATGGAATGTGGATGCGGGAAAGAAGATTGTCCAAATTGTAAACCGATTAATGATTTAATGAAGGCTGTAGATGAGCATATTCCTACACCAAAAAGAGATGTTGATAAACCATTTCTTATGGCTGTTGAAGATGTTTTCTCAATCTCTGGACGGGGAACAGTAGTTACCGGAAGGATTGAAAGAGGAAAAGTTAAAGTCGGTGAAGAAATAGGATTAATAGGAATTCGTCCTGAAATTACTAAGACAGTTGTTACTGGAGTTGAAATGTTTAGAAAACTTCTTGATGAAGGTCAAGCTGGAGATAACGTTGGTTTGCTGTTAAGAGGTGTAGAAAAAGAGGGCGTTGAAAGAGGAATGGTTGCGGCTAAGCTTGGCTCAATTACGCCTCATACTAAGTTCAAGGCTCAAATGTATGCATTAAAGAAAGAAGAAGGTGGAAGACATACTCCTTTCTTTGCAGGATATAGGCCACAATTTTATTTCCGTACTACTGATGTTACTGGAACATGCCAATTACCTAAAGGGGTAGAAATGGTTATGCCAGGAGATAATGTAGTATTGGAAATTACATTGATTCAGCCAGTAGCAGCAGAAAAAGAATTAAGGTTTGCTATTCGTGAAGGTGGAAGAACAGTAGGAGCTGGAGTAATAACAGAGGTTATTGAATAAAAGGAATAAACCACAAACAATAAGTGGTTAAAGGCATGGACTATGCTTAGGTTAAGAATAAAATTAAAAGCGTTTGATCATAGGATTTTGGATCAGTCTGCACAAGAAATAGCTGAAGTAGCTACACGGACTGGAGCAAAAGTTTATGGTCCCATGCCTGTACCTACGAAGAAAAAGATTTTTACTGTTAATCGCTCCACTAACGTTAATAAAAAATCACGTGAGCAATTTATGTTAGCAATTCATAAGCGCATTATCGATTTGGATAAACCAACACCAAAGACAATCGATGCTTTAAGAAAGCTAAATTTGCCTGCAGGAGTTAGTGTAGAGATTAAGCAAGAGGTGTAGCTGAAGAAGCTTCGAGAATAATGATCATAGGAGTAATACAGATCAGGCATTTGTATTGTCTGGGAGTATTACTTTTGTTTACAATTGTGAGGAAGAGCATGATTAGAGAAATTTACGGAAAAAAAATTGGAATGACTCAACTCTTTGATGAAGAAGGTAATCTTTTGCCTACTACTTTAATAGAGGTGGAACCAGTTTATGTTTTGGAGAAAGTAACCTATTCTAACCAAACAAAGGCTAAAATTGGTTGCTTCAAAATTAAAGAGGCGCGAATTGGTAAAATGAAGAAACCAGTGAAAGGGTACTTTGATAAATTAGGTATAGAGCCTTGTAAACTGATTAGAGAAGTAGAGGTTGAAGAAGGTGCTGATTTTTCATTTTCATCTTCAGATGTTAAAGAACAACCTCAGGAAGAAGTTCAACAAGTTCAAAATGAAGTTAAGGAAGAGACTACAGAAGTTAAAGAAGAGATTACAGAAGCCAAACCTTCTGATTCTGAAGAAATAGATAAGAGTGAGAGTGTGGAGGAAGAAAAGCCAGTTAATCCTCGTCAATTTGGTGTGGAGATTTTTGAAGTTGGTGAAAAGATAGATGTAAGGGCTAAGACTAAAGGAAAAGGTTTTGCTGGAGGTATGAAACGACATGGTTGGAGTGGGCAACCGGCGGCACATGGACATACGATGCATAGGCGTCTGGGCTCAGCTGGAGCTTCAGCTTATCCTTCAAAAATAATTAAAGGTCTTGGTATGCCAGGACATATGGGTAATTGTTTTCGTGTAACTAAGAATTTAAAGGTTCTGAAGATTGATAAAGAGAAAGATCTTATTTTTCTTCAAGGGAATGTTCCAGGTGCTAGAGGAGCAATTGTAAATTTAAAAAAAATAAAATAAGTTTTTAGGTATTTAGAATGAAAAAGAAAGAGATTAGCAAAAGTAGTACTAAAAAGAAATCAATTAAGAAGACTGTTACAAAACCAAAGAGTTTAAGCTTACCAGTTCTAAATATTCAAGGTAAAGAAGTAGAACAAATTGAGTTAGAAACAAAAGTTTTTGATGGTAAGATTTCTGAAGCCCTTCTTCATCAAGCAGTAGTAGCGTATTTAGCTAATCAAAGAAAGGGATTGGCTTCAACTAAAACTAGAGGTGAAGTTCAAGGTAGCACAGCAAAGCCTTGGCGGCAAAAAGGTACCGGACGAGCAAGAGTAGGTTCAATTCGTTCTCCTCTTTGGCGTGGGGGTGGAGTTACCTTTGGTCCTAAACCACGGTCTTATTATAAGGAGCTGCCGCATAAGATGAAAACTATGGCATTAAAGAGTGCACTTAATGCTAAATTACGAGATAAAGAAATCTTAATCCTTAGCGATATAAGTATTAGTTCACATAAAACTAAGGATTTTTCTAAAATTCTTAAAAGTTTGAAATTAGATGGAATAAAGATTCGATTAATAGCTAGTAAAGTAGAAAATGATCTTAAACTAGCAACTCGCAATATAAAGAAAGTATTGTTAGCTAAAGCTAGTGATGTTCATACTAAAGAGGTTATTGATTGTAAAAAATTAGTTTTAACTAAAGGTGCTTTAAGAGATATGGAAGAGAGGGTTAAAAAGTGTCTATCGTAAAAAGCGTATATTCAATTATTAAGTCACCAATAGTTACAGAGAAGTCCGCTCGTGATTCTGCTCTCAGGAAGTATACTTTTAAAGTTGATAGAGATGCTAATAAAATAGAAATAAAACGGGCAATAGAAAAAATATATAAGGTTAAAGTTGCGAGAACTTCAGCTATGATGGTTAAGGGCAAAACTAAAAGACTTAGATCTAATCAAGCAGGGAAGACTGTTGATTGGAAGAAAGCTATTGTTACTTTAAGAGAGGGATTTGAAATTAAAATTACATAAATATGGGATTAAAAAAGTTTAGACCAATAACGCCTTCACAGAGATTTAAGGTAATTTCTGATTTTGCTGAAATTACTAAAAGTCAACCTGAGAAGTCTCTAACTACTAGCTTAAAAAAGAGTGGTGGTAGAAATAATCGCGGTAGAATAACAGTCAGACGTAGAGGTGGAGGAAATAAGCGCAAATATCGGATTATAGATTTTAAAAGAAATAAATTTGATGTTCTTGGTGATGTAGCAGCTATTGAGTATGATCCTAACCGTAGCGCTCGTATTGCTTTAATAAAGTATCCTGATTCTGAATTAAGATATATTATTTGGCCAGATAAGCTAAAAGTTGGCGATAAAATAATAAGCGCAGCTGATTCCCAGGTAGATATAAAGCCTGGAAATTGCATGAAATTAAAACATATGCCTATGGGGACTGTAGTTCATAATATAGAGATGAATCCAGATAAAGGTGGGATTTTAGCTAGAAGTGCAGGTAGTTCTGCTCAGCTTATGGCTAAAGAAAAAGGATATGCACAATTGCGTATGCCATCTAGTGAGATTCGTTTATTAAAAGAAGATTGTCGTGCCACTGTAGGGCAGATGGGCTTAATAGAGCATGCTTCGTTTAGGCATGGCAAAGCTGGCAAAATACGTTGGTTAGGTAGACGTCCTAAAGTAAGAGGCGTAGCTATGAATCCGATTGACCATCCTCATGGTGGTGGTGAAGGAAAAGCTGGACAAGGTAATCCTCATCCAGTTACTCCTTGGGGAAAACCTACCAAAGGTGCAAAAACTAGAAATCCTAGAAATAGGAGCAGTAAATATATTATTAAGAGAAGAGCTAAAAAAAGGAAATCTAAAAGATGAGTCGTTCATTAAAAAAAGGTCCGTTTATTGATCCTAAGTTGTTAAAAAAAGCTCGTGCATCTAAAGGAGAGGGGAGTCGTAAAGCTATAAAGACTTGGTCGCGTAGTTCAATGATTGATCCTGAGTTTGTAGGGCTTACATTTGCAGTTCATAATGGTAGAAAACATATTCCAGTTTTTGTAACTGAAGGGATGGTTGGTCATCGTTTGGGTGAATTTGTGCCAACTAGAATATTTAAACAACATGGTGGTATAAAAGCCAAGAAAGCAATACAGAAGAAATAAGGTTAGAAGAGTTTATTATGATAGCTAGAGCAGAAGCAAAATACGTTAGGATTTCTCCGACAAAGGTTCGACCAGTTATTGCCTTGATAAAAAATGGAAAGGCAATTGGAACAATGGCTAAGTTGGCATTAATTAATAAAAAAGGTGCTTATCATTTAAACAAAGTGTTAAAGTCAGCTGTGGCTAATGCTAAAGTTAAAGGGTATGACGAGAGTAGACTATTTATTCATAAAGTTGTAGCCAATCCTGGCCCAGTTTTAAAGAGGCATCGTGCAGCTTCTTTTGGTCGAGCAACAATGATTCGGAAGAGGACAGCACATATTTTAATAGAATTGGGAAGTTCAGAAAAATTAATTAAAGGAGTAAACAAGAAATAAGCTTATGGGACAAAAAGTTCACCCTTACATATTAAGAATTGGATTTGGTAAAGATTGGCTTTCACGTTGGTTTACTCCTAAAAAGAGAGAATTTGCTGATTTTTTAGAAGAAGATGTAAAGATAAGAGAACATGTTAAGAGAAGTTATTCTAGAGGTTCAGTAGCTACGATAGTGGTAGAAAGAGTATCCTTAGGAATTGTAAAAATTAGAATAAGAACTTCAAGGCCTGGAGTTATTATCGGCAGACGTGGTCAAGATATTGAACGAGTAAAAGCAGAGTTGGGTAGAATGACCAAAAAAGAAATTATTATTGATGTAGAAGAAGTTACTGAACCGGCGTTAGAAGCACAATTAGTTGCTGAGATGATTGGCTTTCAACTTATTAGACGAGTACATTTTAGAAGGGCAATGAAAAAAGCTATACAGCAAACAGTTTCTGCTGGTGGAGAGGGAATAAAGATAAAATGTTCAGGTCGTTTAGGCGGAGTAGAAATTGCGCGTAAAGAGTCTTATAAACATGGTAAAGTACCTTTACAAACTTTTCGGGCTGATATAGATTATGGATTCTATATCGCTAGGACTACTTATGGAGCTATAGGAATCAAAGTATGGATTTATAAAGGCGAGAAGAGATTAGGACATTATTTAATTAAAGAGAATCAAAAGAATTAATTATGCTTATACCTAAGAGAGTCAAATATAGAAAAACTCAACGTGGAAGACGCAAAGGTCTTGCTGTTGCTGGTTCCAAAGTTTCCTTTGGTGAGTATGGAATAAAAGCTTTAGGCCCAGCATGGCTTAAAAACACTCAGATTGAAACTGTAAGAATTATTCTTACTAGGCGTTTGAGAAGAGGTGGGAAGTTGTGGATAAGGGTTTTCCCTGATAAACCAGTAACAAAAAAACCTGCTGAGTGTCGTCAAGGTAAAGGTAAGGGCGAAGTCGAAAGTTGGGTAGCAGTCATAAGAAGAGGAAGAGTTTTATTTGAATTAGGAGGAATTCCTGAAGATTATGCTAGAGCATCGTTTCGTTCAGTTGCTTATAAATTACCCTTTAAGACTACATTTGTAACTAGAAAACGATAAATATTAAAGATAAATAAGGAAGGATAAATAGAAAGATGAAGATTGAAGAATTACAAGGGTTATCAAAACAAGAATTACAAGCTAAGTTAGACGATTTGAATAAACAGCTTATGGAATTACAATTTAAGCGTCGTAGTGGAGTGGAAAAACCGCATTTGTTTAAAGTGGTCAAAAAAGATATTGCTCGTATTTTTACGGTTTTGAATGAAAAAAAGGAGATTTCAGCGTAATCTCTGTTAAAACAAGGAGCCGATAGTGAAAAAAGGTAAAGTCGTAGAAGGCGTGGTTACTTCTGATAAGAGTGATAAAACTATTACTGTTTTAGTAAAGTTAAAATCTTCGCATCAGCTGTATAAAAGACCAGTAACAAAGCAAAAGAAATTTAAAGCTCATGATGTTAAAAATGAAGCTAAAAATGGTGACCGGGTGAAAATAATTGAATGTCGACCTTTTTCTAAAGACAAGTGCTTTAGACTACTTGAGATTGTAAAATGATTTATACTAGAACCAGACTAGATGTAGCTGATAATAGTGGAGCAAAAACCATTGCTTTCATTAGTGTTATTGGTAAAAAAAATAAGGATCATGCTGACATTGGTGATGTTATTACTGCAAGTGTTAAAATTGCTACGCCTAATGCTGCAATAAAAAAAGGTGAAGTTGTTAGAGCGGTGGTGGTAAGAACACGTTATCCCATTAAGAGAAAGGATGGTTTAGCTATTAAATTTGATAAGAATGCTTGTGTAATAATTGATAAGCAAGGTAATCCTCGGGCAACAAGAGTTTTTGGTCCGGTAGCAAGAGAGCTTAGAGATAAATTTAGTAAGATATTATCTTTAGCTCCAGAGGTTATCTAGCTGTGAGTATATAGTACATAGTATATAGTATCGAGTTTTTTGATTAAAGAATTACACAATACTCATGGCTTGATACTGAAAAAAAGGAAAAAAGATGGGTTTAGCAATTAAGAAAGGTGATAAAGTTATAGTTATCGCTGGCAAAGGTAAGGGTAAAACTGGAAAGATTTTAAGAATCAGCGCTAAAACTAAACGAGTTATAGTTGATAATGTAAATTTAGTAAAAAAACATGTTCGTCGTCGTTCTGAAAATGAAACTGGAGGAATAAAAGAAATTCCAGCAACTATTAACATTTCTAATGTAGCATTATTTTGTGGTAGTTGTAATAAAGGTGTAAGATTCGGCGTGAAGATAGCCGACGATAAGAGTAAAACAAGGATTTGTAAAAAATGTCAGAAGCCAATTTAGAGAAAAAATACGTACCGCGTTTGCTTACGATGTATAGAGAGGAAATTACTCCTCAATTAAAGGATAAGCTTAAATGTAGCAATGATCTTGCTGTGCCTCGCTTGATAAAGATCGTTGTAAATATGGGTGTTGGGGCAGCTATTACTGATTCTAAGATTATCGAAAAAGCAGCTGAGGAATTAGGAATAATTACTGGTCAAAAAGCTAAGATATGTCGTTCTTGTAAGCCAATATCTAATTTTAAACTACGAGAAGGACAAGCTATCGGTTGTTGTGTGACTTTACGAAAAAATATGATGTATGAATTTTTAGATCGTTTTATTACAATAGCAAGTCCTAGAATCCGTGATTTTAGAGGTTTTCCTGTGAAGTCTTTTGATGGAAGAGGAAATTATACTTTTGGATTATCTGAACAGGGTATATTTCCCGAAATCAACCTTGATAGGGTAGGCAGAACACAGGGTATGAATATATCTATTAATACTAGCTCAATTAATGACGAAGGAGCAAGAGAATTGCTTAAGTCATTTGGGTTTCCGTTTAGGAGGTAGAATGGCGACTACAGCTAAAATTGAAAAGTGGAAGAGGGAGAAGAAAAAAGTAAAATTTTCTACCCGATATAAAAACCGTTGTCGTCTTTGTGGCAGACCTAGGGCTTATATGCGTGATTTTGAACTTTGTCGGATTTGTTTTCGACAACTTGCTTGGCAAGGTATGATTCCTGGGGTAAAAAAAGCTAGCTGGTAAGCTGGTTAATTTTAAGGTGAGTAAAATAAAAAAGTGAGAAGGCAATAAAATGAGTAGAACAGATTTAATTAGTGATACTTTTACAATAATAAGGAATGCTTTGAAAGTAAGTAAAGAGGATGCTAATATCCCCTATTCGAATTCTTTATTAAAAATTTGTGAAATTTTAAAAAAAGAAGGATACATAGAAAATTTTAAAGAAGTTGACTTAGAGAAATTTAAGGAAATCAAAGTTTATTTGAAGTATGATGGCAGAAAGAGTATTATTGAAAAAATAAAAAAGATTTCTACCCCAGGAAGAAGAGTTTATACCAAAAGTAAGGATATTCCAAGAGCTTTGAATGGTTATGGAATAACTATAGTTTCTACTTCTGGAGGAATGCTTACTGATAGAGAAGCTAAAGAGAAAGGCCTTGGTGGAGAAGTTATTGGGATGGTTTGGTGATATAAGATGTCAAGAGTAGGAAAACAAATATTAGAATTACCAAAAGATGTAAAAGTTGAGATAGAAGGTAACCTTTGTCTTGTTGAAGGTAAGGGTGGCAAGTTAGATCTTAATATTCCAGAAAACATTAAAGTAGAGATTAAGGATAACACTTTAACCGTTGCAAGAGTGAATGATTCCAAACTGTCAAGAAGCCTTCATGGAACGATAAGAGTCTTAATTGGGAATATGGTAAAAGGTGTAACTGAAGGATTTAAAAAAGAGCTAGATATAATTGGTGTAGGGTATAAGACTCAGATGAAAGGTAAAAAACTTGCTTTAAATGTAGGATTTTCTCATCCTGTAGAACGGGATGTTCCTGAAGGCTTAAAAGTGTCAACTCCAACTGCAACTCATATTCTTATCGAAGGGATTGATAAACAAAAAGTTGGTGAATTTGCTGCAAAAATAAGAAAAATATATCCTCCTGAACCATACAAAGGTAAAGGTATAAGGTATTCAGGAGAAGAAGTACGTAAAAAGCTAGGAAAAGCCTTAGCAAAATAGAAAGTAGAGAATAAGCAACGAGGTAAATAAGTGAAAAAAATAGGAAGAAAAAGAAGACACAAAAGTATTGCTCGTAAAGTTAGAGGAGTAGAGAGTCGACCACGATTGGTGGTATTTAGGAGCAAAAAACACATCTATGCTCAAGTGATTAATGATGCTGCCGGTAAGGTGATAACGGCTGTCTCGACTTTAAGTAAAGAATTTTCCGCCAAAGGCGGATCCGCCTCTGGCGGAAAGGAGAAGAAAATAAAAACTACAAACCAAGATGCAGCTAAGGAAGTTGGTAAAATTATTTCTGAGAAGGTTAAAAGCTTGGGAGTTGAAACTGTTAGCTTTGATCGTGGTGGTTATAAATACCATGGTAGAGTAAAAAAACTAGCTGAAGGAGCAAGAGAAGGAGGATTGAAACTTTGAAGGATAATAGGAATAAAAATAATAAGGCTGGTAGTAAGGATAGTGGTTTTATCGAAAAAGTTCTTTTTATTAATCGAACCACTAAAGTTACTAAGGGTGGTAAGAACTTAGGTTTTTCTGCTTTAGTAGTTGTTGGTGATGGAATTTCTTCAGCTGGTTTTGCTTTAGGTAAGGCTAATGAAGTTGCTGATGCAATAAAAAAAGGGATAAATAAAGCAAAAAAGCAAGTAATTTTAATAAACAAGAAAGGGACAAGCATTCCACATGAAATTATTGGAAAATTTTCTGCTGCAGGTATTTTGCTTAAACCAGCAGGAAAAGGAACTGGTGTTGTTGCTTGCGCTCCAGTAAGAGCAGTTTGTGAATGTGCAGGAATAAAGGATATCTTAACTAAAAATTTAAAGAATACAACCAATCCAGTAAATGTAGTTAAAGCTACCTTTCAAGGATTAAATAGTTTAAAAGGTGGAGAAAGAAGGTCTGAATTATTACCGAAGGATTAAAAAATGAATTTATCTAATATTACAAAGATAGGGAAAAAAGTTAAGAAACCTAAAAGAAAAGGCCGTGGGCCTGGTAGTGGAACTGGTAAAACTGCTGGTCGAGGACATAAAGGTGCTGGTCAGCGTTCAGGTAAGAAATTGCCATATGCTGGTTTTAAGGGTGGCAATTTACCTTTAGCTAGAAAATTACCTAAAAGAGGTTTTAAATCTCTTCGAAAAGTAGAGTATCAAGTAGTTAATTTAGGGGAAATTCAGAAAAAGGCAAAAGGTACTGAAGAAATTAATCCTGTACTATTAAAGAAGCTTGGGTTAATACGAGATGAAAAAAGGCCAGTTAAAGTTTTAGCAAAGATAGAAGGGGATCTTTCAAAAAAATTAGTAATTAAGGTAGATAAGTTTTCTGCTAAAGTTGAAGAACTTATTAAGGTTTCTGGAGGAAGTATAGAGTGTTTAACTCGGTAAGTAATATATTTAAAATAGAGGAGCTAAGGCGAAAGATTTTTATAACTTTAGCTTTATTAATTGTCTATCGTGCTGGTTGTTTTATTCCTACTGCCGGAGTAGATACTTTTGCTTTAACTCAGTTTTTTGATAAACTTGCTAAAACTCAAGGTCAAGGCCTTTTTGGTATGGTTAATCTTTTTACAGGTGGTGCTTTAACCCGGTTGAGTATTTTTTCTTTAGGCATAATGCCATACATCTCAGCCTCAATTATTATGCAACTACTTACTGGTGTTGTACCAGCTTTAGAGAAAATTGCTAAAGAAGGTAAGGCTGGGTATGAACGAATAAACCAGTATACTAGATATTTCACTTTTGTTTTATGCGCAGTGCAAGGATTGTTCTTATCTTTATGGCTAGAAAATCCAGCAAATTTTGATAGTATCATAATTGTTCCTACTCCAGGAATAATGTTTAAGCTGATTACAATACTTACTTTAACTTGTGGTACGATATTTGTTATGTGGCTAGGTGAACAGATTCAAGAAAGAGGAATTGGTAATGGAATATCTATAATTATTACTGTAAGTATTATTTCTCGCATTCCATCTTCTTTACGCCAGCTTTGGATTCTTTATTCACCCTTTGACCCTTCTAAACGACAAATTGGTACTCCAATAATAATTGCATTAGCAATTTTATTTTTAGCAATGCTTACAGCAGTAGTTCTCTTTACCCAGGCTCAACGAAGAATTCCTATCCAATATGGGAAACGAGTTGTTGGAAGACGTGTTTATGGCGGTCAGAGCACTTATTTGCCAATAAAATTAGATATGTCAGGAGTTATTGCTATAATTTTTGCTAGTTGTGTTATTTCTTTTCCGGCTACATTGTTAATGTTTTTTCCTCAAAAAGGGGGATTTCTTACTTTTTTACAGACTATGGTCCAACAAAGAGGACTATGGTACAATGCTATTTTTGTTGCAATGATTATGTTTTTCATGTATTTCTATACGGCAATGGTATTTAATCCTTTAGAGATATCTAATAATTTAAAGAAGTATGGAGGTTTTGTCCCTGGAATAAGACCAGGCAAGCTTACGGCAAATTATCTTGATTTTGTGGCTTCACGAATTGTTTTTATTGGCGCTATCTATGTTGGTTTTATTGCTATATTTCCTAATATTGTTATGCATGTATTTAAAGTACCGTCTTATGCTTTGGCTTCGCTTTTTGGCGGGACTACTCTTTTAATTATGGTAGGAGTAGTTTTAGATACAATGAAACAAATTGAAGGGCAATTACTTGTACGTCATTACGATGGTTTTATTAAAGGTAGCACTTTAAAGGGGAGAAAATGAGAGTAATTCTTTTTGGTGCACCAGGGTCGGGTAAAGGAACTCAGGTAATGCTATTGGCAAATTTTCTTGGTGTTAGGCGAATATCATTAGGAGATATTCTAAGAGAAGAGGTTAGAAAGGACAGCAGCTTAGGCAGAGAAGTCAAAAGTCTTATGGATAAAGGAGCTTTAGTCTCTGATCAATTAGTCTCACAAGTAATTGAAGAGAATATAGATGATGGTGGTTTTTTGCTTGATGGATATCCTCGTAATTTAGATCAAGCTAAGGAATTAGAAAGAATTTTATCTAAGAAGAATAGTGATGTTGATAAAATTATTTATTTAGATATTGATGAACAAACAATTATTGATCGTCTTTCTCAAAGAAGAATTTGTGGATCGTGTGGTGCTAATTATCATTTAGCAAGTTTGCCTTCAGCTAAAGAAGGTATTTGTGATATGTGCGGTAAAGAGTTAATACAAAGAAAAGATGATAGTCCAGAAGTTATCAAGAAACGCTGGTCAGTATTTATTAATGAAGCTAGTAAGATTTTAGAGTTTTATAAAAATAAAAATAAACTTATTAAAATTGATGGACGAGGAGATGTCCAAGAGATTTTTAAGAGAATAAAAAAAGAGTTGTAGTGGCAGCAAAGGTATAAATTAAATATGGCAAAAGAAGAATTAATTGCAGTTGATGGCGAAATTATAGAAGCTTTGCCAAATGCAACGTTTAGAGTAAAATTGGAAAATGGACATGTTGTTATCGCGCATGTTTCTGGTAAGATGCGAATGCATTTTATTAGAATTCTTCCTGGTGACAAGGTAAAGTTGGAGCTTTCTCCTTATGATTTAGCAAGAGGAAGAATAACATATCGAGAAAAGTAACGAGGTTAAGGAATGAAAGTAAAAGCATCAGTTAAAAAAATTTGTGACAAGTGTAAAATAATAAAAAGAAAAAGAGTGGTAAGGGTTATCTGTAAGAATCCTAAGCATAAACAAAGACAAGGCTAAAGCAAAGAGGTGTTATAATGCCAAGAATTTTCGGTGTAGATATTCCTAAGAATAAAAAAATAAAGATTTCGTTGAGGTATGTTTATGGTATCGGTCCTGTAACGTCAGTTAAGATTCTTAATGACATTGGGATAGATCCAGAAAGAAAAACCTCTGACTTGAGTGAAGAAGATATTTCTCAGATCGCTTCTTTTGTACAGACTAATTATCGAATAGAAGGTGAGTTGCGTCGAGAAATTTCCCAAAATATACGTAGACTAATTGATATAGGTAGTTATCGAGGATCGCGTCACAGAAAAGGGCTTCCAGTTCGTGGACAACGTACGAAGTGTAATGCACGTACTCGTAAAGGTCCTAAACCAAGAGTAGGCGGAATCAAAAAGTAATATTAGGAGTAATAATGGCCAAAAAGAAGAAAAAGGAAAGAAAAAAGAAGGTCCAACTAACATCTAGTATTGGTGTTGCTCATATTAAAGCGACTTTCAACAATACAATAATCTCTATTACTGATTTGCAAGGAAATGTTTTAGCATGGGCTTCAGCTGGTGCTGTAGGGTTTAAGGGTGCAAAGAAGTCTACGCCATATGCTGCCCAGATGGCTTCTTTTAATGCAGCAAAGCAAGTTAAAACGATGGGTTTAAAGGAAGTAGAAGCTTTAGTTAAAGGTCCAGGTCCAGGAAGAGAGTCAGCTATTAGATCGCTTCAAGCTGCAGGTCTAAGCGTAAAAAAAATAAAAGATATTACTCCTATGCCGCATAATGGCTGTAGGCCGAAGAAAAAACGAAGAGTGTAATAATAATTTTAAGAAAAAATAGATAAATTAGGAGAAAAGTTAAAGATGGGAAGATATACAGAAGCAAAGTGTAGATTATGTCGGAGAGCAGGGGAAAAGTTATTTATAAAAGGGCCAAGGTGTATAACTGAAAAATGTTCTTTTTCTAAACGGCCTACGCCTCCTGGTAGTGCTGTTCCAAAACGTGCTAAACTTACTAATTATGCTTTACAGTTAAGAGAGAAGCAGAAAGTTAAAAGAATGTATGGTATGTTGGAGAAACAATTTAAAAGATTTTTTAATTTAGCTCATAAAGCCCGTGGAGTTACAGGAAGGGTATTAATTCAATTTTTAGAAAGAAGATTGGATAATATTGTTTATCGTACTCTTTTTGCTTTTTCTCGCAATCATGCTCGACAAATTGTACAGCATGGGTTTGTGTTTATTGAAGGAAAGAGAGTAGACATACCTTCCTACATAGTTAAAGAAGGACAAACAATCATAATAAAAGCAAAAGATACTTTTAAGACGGAATTAAAAGGGAATATTGAAATAAATTCGAAAGAAAGAAGCGTTCCTGCTTGGATGCAGGTAGATAATGATAATCTTCAGGTAAAGATTTTACGTCTTCCTGAAAAAGAAGATTTAGTTATCCCAGTTAATGAGCAGTTGATTGTAGAGCTTTATTCTAAATAAATTTGAAGATCTTTCACCTCGCCAATGCGAGGTTTTAGGATTAAATCTTTAAGAAAATTTGAGGAGGTAAAAGATGGGAATAACGTGGCGGGATTTTCAATTTCCTAAGCGCATAACGGTTGAACAAGATTCATATACTCCAAATTATGGTAAAATCATTGCTGAACCATTAGAAAGAGGCTTTGG
>JAVCBZ010000086.1 GCA_030765735.1 Candidatus Susulua stagnicola
AAAGGTAAATTTATGCTAATAAGCCCCAAAGAAATAGCACTAAAAAGAAAAAATAAAATAGCTAAGACAATATAAGTTATTGGATTAATGAAAAGTGTCCCAAGTAATATACCGAAAAAAGCAGAAACTATGCCTAGGGTTGTGTAAATTACTGATAAGCCTAATACAAAACTAAGGCTTATAAGAAATCCTCTAAGTTTAGTTGAAGCTGATACTGCACCAACAATTCCTAAAGTAATCGGGATTAAAGGCAATATACAGGGAGATAAGCTTGCCAATACTCCAGCTATAAAGCTTATTCCTAATCCTAAGAATGTAAATGGAGTAAACAACTTATCTAAATTGACTAGTACCTGATTAAACATTTGTTTCTCTTTTTAACCACTTGTGGTACTGATTATCAATTTCAAAGCCAATTATTTCTGGAACATAATACGGGTGATTAAGCTTACCTTGCCACATTGTTCATTTATTTTTTTTAAGAAGCTTACAAAATCGTTGAGCACTACGACGACAATTATCTTCAGATCTCTGATCAACGTTACCTATTGCTACTGGACCATAATGATCGCCTTTAAAATCGCCCTGAATAATCATCCCGTGGATTAGCATTGCTTCTAGGATACTTAAGATTGTGGTCTCATTTCCCCCAGCAATATTTGCTGCTGAAGAAAACGCTGCACCTAATTTTCCATCAAGTTGTCCATGAAAAGCTACACTTGCGTCAAATAATTCTTTAATTTGTGCAGACAAGGTTCCATAATAAGTAGGAGAACCAACTATTATGCCATCATATTCTAGAAGTTCTTTAGCTTTTATTTCTGATATATCCTTAAGAGAGACATCGAATTTATTATTTTTTATTTCGTCGGCAATTGTTTCAGCCATTTTTTTTGTTGTACCACTTTTTGAATAATAGATAACAACAACTTTCATTTTTCCCCTCCCCTTTTTAAAAAAAAATTATAAAATAAAACTATGCGCCCGGCAGGATTTGTATACACTCTTCGCCGAAGGTGAAGCTTTCTTCAGTGTATCCAAGTACCCTTTTGCCTTAACGATTACTTTTGTTTTGCCACGAACTTTACACAAAACATAAGACTATGCGCCCGGCAGGATTTGAACCTGCAGTCTTCTGGTCCGTAGCCAAATGCCCTATCCAATTGGGCCACGGGCGCAAATCGTAAGGATTGTATCATGTTTTAAGAGAGTACTCAAGTGTTAACTGTTTAAGAGCAAATTTCTTGGAATTTACACCTCTGGCAACGCCATAACTCATCAGTTTTAGGGCAGTTACTAATCTCAGTCTTGTTGGCTTTGATATCAACTAAAATGTCTTTCATTTCTTTTATGCTCTGTCGAATATATTTTTTTGTTTGCTCAGAAGTTATCGCTTCTACTGGTAAAGGCAAAAATTCATCTTGAACTAGATATACTGGAACTATTTTAATTTCATTTTCAGACATTTTCCATTTATTCATGGCGTATAATATATAACAAGAGAGTTGAGAAATATCTTTATCATTCTTTTTTCCAGTTTTCCAATCATATAATAAGCATTTTTTACTATCTTGTACTGCAAAATCAGGGATTGCAAACAATTTTGTTCCTTCAAAATCAAAACTATCAAGCTGGTCAATACTTAAAAATTTATCTACACTTAATTTTGAAAATTTACCAAACAATCCTGAGTTATAAAAATTTCTAATACTTTTTGTTACTTTTTCTAATTTTAATTTTAATTGATCACGATCAAGTTCGAGATTATAATAATGTTCAAATAAATTAAGATTTTTTTTAATATTCTCTTTCCATTGTTTACTACGAGATTGTTCCCAAGTTTTAGTTAAAATGTTTTTTGCTGTTTTTATTGCTTTTTCGTAAGAAATATCTTTACTTTCATTAAAAAGAGTTTCATTGTCTCTTACTTTACTCTGTAAAATCCATTTAATAACTTGATGGACGATGTCTCCTATCCAAGCATCAACATTACGGACGTTTTTCAAAATATAAGCTTTGCGGCAAAATTGATTTGAATTAGCATCCCATCCTCCCCAAGAAGCATAATAATGGTAGTAATATGCTCGACGGCACTCGTTAAATAAGCGACTTCGTGAAAAAGACCATGTTAATTCGCTTTTTAATTTTTTCATAATCTGTACATTTTATAAGTTAGGCAAGATTTGTATAATGGTGCTATAATTAGCATTCTTAAAAACAAAATTAATCTTTTATTTCTCTTTTTGCCTCTCTATCCTGTATTACTATATCTAAACGTTCTTTAATTGCTTCTTTTTCTTCAGGTTTCAATTCTTGAAACTCTATACCGATGTCATATAGAGTCTCACCTTCAAGAAATTCACTTTCTCGTTCTTTTATCCAGGTAATTTTGCCATTACAATTTATTGGACGTAGTTTGACATAAAGCTCTAACTTAATAATAGATGGCACATCAAATTTTTCATGAATCGTCACTTTGACTCCGCCAATGCTAATATCTTCGGCATAAGCAGAGATTGGTTGACTACCAACAGGGTAAAGATGCATAGTGAAGGGAAATTTTATTCTTAAGAATCTTCTACGATCAATATTGTCTAAACTCATATATACTACTCCTTCTTAATAAAATTGATTGTATCAGATTTTCTTAAAAAATTCAAATTAAATGATTGAATTACTTTTCTAATTCTTCAGTTGATGGCTGGTAAGATCTCTGTTCTTTTATTTGACTTCTTTTTGCTTTATTCTTCAATATTTTTTCTTTTGCTCGCTTTGAGCGTTTACGTTTTTGACGTCTTATTTTCTCAATTTTTTTTTGTTCTGCAGAAGCTTTTCCTTCAATTAGAGTTTCAAGCTTATTAACCAAGATTCTCTTAGCTAAAAATCTATTTAGTGCTTGAGAACGCTCACGTTGACATTTTACTTCAATTCCGCTTGGCTTATGTTTTAGATACACACAAGAGGCTGTTCTGTTAACCTTTTGCCCCCCTTTTCCTTGAGAGCAAATAAACTTTTCAATAATGTCCTTTTCATAGACCCCTAGTTGGTGCATTCTCTTTAATAGCTCTTCTTGTTTAAACTTACCAACATTAGCCATAAAATCTTTTTATGATTTTATTTCAAGGGAATCAGCTTGTCTTTGTAATTCCATAACTCTAGTTGAAATTATTTTATAAACCATTCTTCTTTCTGTAAAACCAACAACTTTATTGTTTGAATTAACTACCGGCAAATATTCTAAATTGTATTTAGCAAAAATGTTTTTTAATTCAGATATTGAAGAGTTTGGCGTAATTGAAGCTATAGCAGGTTCCATAACGTCTACAGCTAAAATTAAATCATTAAGGCTTGTTGCCATAAAAGTATTTTTTATATTATCTATAGTTATGATACCTAATAAGCTTTTATTAACATCAACTACAGGATAATAAAGATTAGGAAAATCAC
>JAVCBZ010000089.1 GCA_030765735.1 Candidatus Susulua stagnicola
AAAAAGGAATATACGTAAAAAGAAAGATAGAGAGCCTTTTGATTTAGAAGAGAGTAAAAATTCATCTTTTGAGATAATGCAGACCGGAATCAAAATGGTTGATCTTCTTTTTCCTTTGGTTAAGGGTACAAGGACTGGGATTTTAGGTGGAGCAGCTTTGGGAAAAAGTGTAATAATTCTTGAGCTTATGCATAATATTATTAAAGTTCAAGGAGGATATTGTGTGTTTGCTGGAGCTGGAGAAAGAATTAGAGAAGGAAATGAGTTATATTATGAGTTAGAGAAACGAGGAATATTAAATAAGTCAGTTCTTGCTTTTGGACAGATGAATGAATCACCAGGTGCTCGTTTTGAGATTGCACATACTGGTATAACCCTAGCTGAGCATTTTCAGGAAGAAGGCAATGATGTTTTATTATTCGTTGATAATGTATTTCGTTTTGCTCAGGCTGGTTGTGAACTCTCTACTCTTTTAGGTAGAATTCCTTCAGAAACTGGATATCAACCTACCTTACCTTCAGAGATTGCTGAGTTCCAAGAAAGAATTCGTTCTGGTCGACAAGCAGCAATTACTGCGATTGAAGCAGTTTATGTACCTTCTGATGATTTGACTGATCCGGCAGTAGTTTGTATATTTAGTTATTTAGATTCTATACTTATTTTGTCTCGTGCTCATGTTCAGTTAGGTCTTTATCCTGCGATTGATCCTTTGCTTTCATCTTGTTCTTTCCTTGATCCTATGATTATTGGAGATAAGCATTTTAAGATTGCTCAGGATGTTTTAAAAATTCTTAATCGATATGATGAACTTAGACGTATTGTTGCTATTGTTGGAGTTGAAGAACTTTCTCAAGAGGACCGTATTACTTTTAAACGAGCTCGAAAATTACAAAATTTTCTGACTCAGCCGTTTTTTACTGCAGAGGTTTATACTGGTAGAAAAGGAGAATACGTACCCTTAGAAGTAACTTTAGAAGGTTGTGAAAGGATAGTCGCTGGTGATGTTGATGAATTTGCACCAGAAAATTTTTATATGATTGGAGCATTACCGAAAAGTTTTTAAATAACTTTAAAAGATTAAGAAGAAGGTAAATAATGGTAATAAAAATAGGTCAAATGTTAATCAATAAAGGTTTGATTACGCCAGAACAACTGAAAGTTGGCACGAGTGAACAACGTAAAACTGGTGAATTTATAGGTAAGATTTTAGTTAGGTGTGGTTTTTTAAAAGAAAACAACTTATTAGAAGTACTTTCCCAACAGCTTAATATCCTTTATGTTAAATTAAAAGATACTACAATTGATCCAGCCGCAGTAAAAAAAGTTCCTGCTAAGCTTGCTTGGCACTATAAAGTTATGCCAATTGGATTTACAGATGGTAAGTTAGTTATTGCTACCGCTGATCCCTTGCGTTCTTTAGATGATGTAAGATTATTTCTAGGGCATGATGTAAGGCCAGTGCTTGCTTCTGAGGGCGAGATAATGGAGATAATAAAAGTTCATTATGGTGTAGGAGCCGATACTGTAGAGGAGATTATTGCAAAAGCTCCTAATAAAACTCAAGAGACAGAGAGATTAAAAGATGCAGCAGAAGTTGAAGATATAGAAAAACTGGGTGAAGATGCCTCGGTAGTAAAGCTAGTGAACCAGATATTATTAGAAGCTCATAAAAGAAGAGCTACTGATGTTCATATCGAACCGTTTAGAGGAACAATGAACATAAGGTATCGTATTGATGGTGTTCTTTATAATGCCAATGTTCCCGAGGATATAGGACGTTTTTTTTCTGCAATTGTTTCGCGTATAAAAATAATGTCGAAGTTGAATATTGTTGAACGTCGCTTGCCCCAAGATGGCCGAGCAGTAATAAAAATAGGACAGGATGAGCTTGATTTAAGAATTTCTATCATTCCTACTCGCTATGGAGAAGGAATAGTTATTAGAATTCTTCCAACTAAGATGCTTTTTAGCTTAGAAAAATTGGGCTTAGAATCTAGAGATTTAAAGACTTTAGAAGGTTTGCTAGATAAGACCCATGGAATAATTCTTGTTACTGGACCTACAGGTAGTGGTAAAACTACTACCTTATATGCATGTTTAAGCCAAATGAAAAGTGTAAAAACTAAAATACTTACTATTGAGGATCCAGTAGAATATGCACTGGAAGGGATAAGCCAAATTCAGGTTATTCCTGAAATCGGATTTACTTTTGCCCAAGGGCTAAGAAGTATGTTAAGGCATGATCCTGATACAATGATGATTGGTGAGATTAGAGATTTTGAGACTGGTGAGTTAGCGATTAGAAGTGCTTTAACCGGGCATTTGGTTTTTTCAACTTTGCATACTAATGATGCTGCTGGTGGTGTAGCTCGATTGCTAAATATAGGGATTGAACCCTATTTAATAGTTTCTTCAGTAGTAGTCTTTATCGCTCAGAGGTTAGTACGGGTGATTTGCCCACAATGTAAGGAGTTAGATACTGCAGTTTCCCAAGGGCTTAAAACAATAATAGCTAGTGATATAAAACAGAGTAAAACAGCGTTGACAGGTTTGGATATAGAGAATGTTGACTTTTATAAAGGTAAAGGGTGTAAAGCTTGCAATTTTACCGGGTTTAAAGGAAGAATGGCTATTTATGAGATCTTGGTAATAGATAAAGTAATCAGAGAATTAATTTTACGAAAGGCTTCAACTGATGAAATAAGAGATGAAGCTGTTAGTCAAGGTATGAGAACATTACGTTTGTCTGGGTGGCAAAAGGTTGTTGATGGAGTCACAACCATCGAAGAAATCGTCAGGGTCACCCAAGCCATAGAGTAATAAAAGGGGTCAACTCCCTTTTATTTGCCGGACGAAGATTGTAAATAATTTAAAATAAGGATATAATGTTTCAAACATCTATTTTTGATCTAAAAACTACACTACCGATATTTCAGGCACTAGTTTCTGGTGTAGTTTTGCCTGGGGAGGAAGGAGAACTTTCAATTTTAGATTTTCATCAGGCGATTATTGTTTGTTTGAAGAAAGGAATAATTAAAGTAAATAAAATTCGTTCGATAGCGATTAACAGAGGTATTGCAAAAATGGAAAATAATCAATTAATAATTTTAGTGGAGAAATAAAGTGGCAATATTTTTTTATAAAGCAAAAAAAGGTCCTAAAGAGATTGTTGAAGGAACAGTGGAAGCAGAAAACCGAGATGGAGCAATTTTAAAAATTGGAAATATGGGCTATGTAGCAGTTCAGGTTGATTTGAGCAAAAATGGACAAAAAAAAGAGTCAGCTTTAAGGTTTGGTTTATTTAATCGGGTTAGGCCTAAAGATTTAACTGTATTTACTTATCAATTGGCTACTTTAGTTAAGGCTAAAGTCACCCTTTTTGAGGCAATAAATATTCTTTCTGCACAGACTGAAAATGCTTCATTAAAAAGTATAATAGCTTATATATCTAGCGAACTAAAAGATGGAAAGACTCTATCAGAGGCAATGCGTAAATATCCTAAAGTTTTTCCTCCGCTATATATTAATATGATTCATTCTGGAGAATTAGGCGGAGTGTTAGAGGAAACATTGATTAGGCTTTCTCGATTTCGTGAAGAAGAAGAGGATACAAAAGCAAAAATAAGTTCTGCTTTAGCTTATCCGATTTTTATAATTATTGTCGGTATTGTTACAGTTTTTCTTTTGCTTACCTTTGCTATACCTCGTTTAGTTTCTTTGTTTAGCGATATGGGGCAAACTTTACCTTTGCCTACAAGGATTTTAATTTTAATAAGCAATGGAGTTAGAAATTATTGGTGGGGGTTTTTGGTAGTAGGAATTTTTGCTACTTTAATTTTTAAACGAAAAAAAGCTGTAAAAAAGGAAAAGATATTCTTTGATAGGATAAAATTAAAAATACCAATAGTGGGAAATTTTATCAAGAAAGCGATGTTGGCAAGCTTTGCTAGAACTTTTGGTACGCTTGTTGTTAATAGCATACCAGTATTTCAGGCTATGGAAATGATTATACCAACAATAAACAATGAAGTATTCAAAAAAGAGTTAGAAAAAGTTTATGAAGGCATTATTGATGGTTTACCTTTTGCTAAAAGTATGGGAAATTCAGAATGGTTTCCTCCCTTTATGATCAATATGGTTGTTGTGGCAGAGAAGGGAGGGAATTTATACGAAGCTTTAATCGAGATAGCTAATTTTTATGAGCGCGAAGTAAATAAAATGATGAAGACGATGACTTCTTTGCTTGAACCAATAATAATTTCAGTAATGGGTTTAATAATTGGTTTTATTGTTATGGCCATGTTGTTACCGATTTTTCAAGTTAATCTAGGGTAGATAAAATTTTAAAAGTAGTAATTTAATAACAAAAGGATGTATATCATGAAGCTTAAAAAAGGGTTTACTCTTATTGAGTTAATGCTTGTAGTAGTTATCATTGCTGCTCTTGCTGCAATGATTCTGCCAAGGCTTGCCGGGCGTTCAGAACAAGCAAGAACTGCCATTGCAAAAACCGATATTAATGCCAATATTTCTATGGCTTTGGACCTTTATGAATTAGATAATGGTCGATACCCAACTACTGAGCAGAAGCTTGATGCTTTAAGAAAAAAACCTGGAGGGTTTCCTGCTGCGGTAAACTGGAATGGTCCCTATATTAAGAAAGA
>JAVCBZ010000048.1 GCA_030765735.1 Candidatus Susulua stagnicola
AATCCAAGCCTAACTCTAAGTTCACGGTTTTAACATTAGTTTTCCCGTAAACTCTATGTTTTTTTTGATCAATTTTTTCTAAAGGTTCCTGAACAGTTTCAAACTCATCATAAATCTCTCCAAATATCTCCTCAATAATGTCTTCAGCAGTAATCAATCCTTCAGTTCCTCCATACTCATCTAAAACAATAGCTATTCTCTCACTCTTTTCTAAAAATAATTTCAAAACATCATCTATGCCTTTACTCTCAGGAATGAGTATTGGTTTACGTAAAGACTGATGATAATCTTTATCTGGATCTAAAAAAACATCCTTAGCATGAAGAATACCAACAATATTATCTAGAGAACCTTCAAACACAGGGAACTTAGAGTGTTTTTCTTTACGCAGGAGAGTGATAACCTGTTTTTGATTTAAATTAGTATTAATCCCTCGAATATCAATTCGAGCAGTTAATATTTCAGAAGCTTGAGTATCCTTAAACTCTAAAACATAATTAATCATTTCTTCTTCTTGGGCTGAGATTTGACCATCTTTTTTGCTCAAGAAAAGAGCAGCTTTAAACTCTTCATCACTCAAAATAGACTTTTTAGGTTTGTGAATAATAAATCCTGAAAATATATTTACTATTTTCTCAATAGTAATAATAAAAGGATAAAAAACTTTAGAAAAAATATTTAAAATTGGAGCAAGAAACAAAGATAACTTTTCAGCTGTATATATTGCTATTGTTTTTGGAAAAATTTCTCCTAAAAAAAGAATAAGTGTGCCACTAGCTAAAACCGCTACTACAAAGCCCTTGTTACCCCAAGCTCCAACGCAAATAGCTGTAGCAAAAGAAGATAGACCAATATTAACTAGCAAGTTACCAAAAACAATAGCTGATAATAGTCGAGTTGGCCGATTAAGAAGGCTCTTAACTATTTCTCCATTATGGTATTTCTCAGCTATGCGTCGAACTTTTAAGTTGCTTAAGGAAAATATAGCAGTTTCTAAACCAGAAAAAAATGCCGAAAGAATAATAAAAAATGAAAATAAAAATATATTAACTATCACTATTTAATAAACTCCACTAATAACTTTACCACAAAATTTACATTTTCCTTCAATGATATTATTTTCAATAAGATCAAAATGGCTTCTGCTTAATAAAATCTTCTGACAATTATCGCAATAAGTATTAGCGTCTTGATTGACATTGCCAAGGTAAACATATTTCAATCCAGCTTTTTTACCTATATCTTCGGCTTTCTTTAAACTCTTGATTGGTGTAGGTTTTTGATTTAAAAATTTATAATCAGGATGAAAACGGCTTAAGTGCCAAGGGATATCCTTGTCAATATTAGCTATAAACTTAGCTATACTGGTTAACTCTAATTCAGAATCATTTTGTCCAGGAATAATTAAAGTAGTTATCTCTAGCCAAATCCCTAACTCCTTAGCAAATTTAATTGAGTCTAATACTGGTTGCAAGCTACCTTGACAATTCTTTATATAAAACTCTTCACTAAAACTTTTCAAATCTATATTAACAGCATCTAAATAAGGACTTATCGCTTCAAGCGCTTCTCTGCCAATATAGCCATTAGTTACAAAAATATTTTTTAATCCAGATTCTTTAGCCAATTTAGCGCAATCATAAGCATATTCAAAAAAAATAGTTGGTTCAGTATAAGTATAAGATATGCTCTGACAATCTCTTTTTCTTGCCTCTTGGATTACTTGCTCTGGCATCAATTCGCGAGCCAATGGGATATTGCCTTCTTTAGCCCTTTGAGATATTTGCCAATTTTGACAA
Organism: Candidatus Susulua stagnicola; assembly: GCA_030765735.1. Lineage (GTDB taxonomy): Bacteria > Omnitrophota > Gorgyraeia > Duberdicusellales > 4484-171 > Susulua > Susulua stagnicola. The sequence continues at coordinate 1,800 of JAVCBZ010000048.1, forward strand.
AATCCACAACGAAAGTTACAGCCAATAGTAGCTAAGGAAAATGATTTACTACCTGGTAAAAAATGATATAGAGGTTTTTTTTCAATCGGATCTACATTAGCTACTATTGCTTGACCATAAACTAATGTATTTAAAATGCCTTCTGTATTCTTTCTTACTCGACAAAATCCCGATTGACCTGGATTAATTTTACAATTATGAGCACAAAGATAACACTCTACTTTTTTCTCTTCTCTTCTTTCATAGAACATTGCTTCTTTTATCATTCTATATTAATCTTTAACACCAAGACAATCTTTAGATAATTGAGCTAATAAATAAAGCAAGTCAGACAATCTGTTTAGATAAACTAGAATATGCTTATTATTAAGAAGTCTTTTTCTTTTTAAACTAACAATTCTTCTTTCAACTCTTCTAGCTATAGCTCTAGATAGATCTAGGACACTAGAAATCAAACTTTTTCCCGGAAGTTGGAAACCCTTTATTTTCAAGCCTTTTTTTTCTTCCAAATTTAATATCACCTTATTAAGGCAATCAACAAAATGACTATTAATTCTTTTTTTAAGCTTTTCTGAATTCTTAACTTCAGTTGCTATCTCAGTAGCTAATATAAATAAATCTTTTTGAATTGATTCAAGAAGAACAATAATATTTTTTTTCTTAATCATGCTCTTAGCTAACCCAAGATAACAAGACAACTCATCGATAGAGCCACAAGTTTCTATTCTTATATTATCCTTACTAACGAGTTTCCCCTTATATAATGAAGTTTTACCTTTGTCACCCTTTTTTGTTACTATGCTCATAAGTTTATCCTTTTTAAGAAATTAATGAGAAAAAATTAAACCCATAGCTTCTTGTCTACTCTTAGCATTGCTTCTAAATATACCTCTTACCACTGAAGTCATAGTCACAGCTCCAGGATTCCTTACTCCGCGCATAGTCATACAAAGATGCTCAGCCTCAACTACTACCATTACCCCTTTAGGCTTTAGTTTCTTCATAATTACATCAGCAACTTCTGTAGTAAGTCGTTCTTGCACTTGAAGCCGTTTTGATAGAGTGCCTACAACCCTGGCTATTTTACTTAACCCGGTTATCCTCTTATCAGGAAGATAAGCTACATGGGCTTTACCAACAAAAGGAAGCAAGTGATGTTCGCAAAGAGAGTATAAAGGAATATTTTTTAATAAAATAATCTCATCATGGGTCTGTTCTAAAACTACTTTTAAATCATCACTGGGATCCTTAAATTGACCAGCTAAAATTTCTTCATACATCTGAGCAACTCTCTTAGGAGTTGCAGCAATATCTTTCAATTTTAAATTAGCACCTACAGCTTCTAAAACTAATCGGATCCCTTTTTCAATTTTTTTCTTATCCATATCTCACTCTCCTCATCTTTTTTCCCAAGTACCACCGCGGGGGTGGTACTTGGGGTTATTTTAGTCTAACATTAAATACTTTATAGTTGCAAGAGATCTTTGATAAGAAATCCTGTCATCAACAAATTCCTTATAAGAATCTGGCTGAATACTTAGTAAATCTTCATATCTACAAACTATATCTTCCTTGCCCACCTTCCCTAAATATTCTCCATAAGAAGAAAATTTCCACTCTTGAGGTTTATTAATTAAATATGCAGTGACAGGGTTAAGATGTATATATCGCGTTAAATGGATTAACTGCTCGTCAGTATCAACCAATACACTTTTAAATCTACTTTCGCACAAAGGCCCCTTTCGCCTTGTTTTAACATTAAAATATCTGGTATAACTATTAAGAATATCATTCATAAAAATCGAAATTCCGTTTCTTTTTAATTGTTTTAAAATCAAGTGCAGATGCGTAGGCATAAGACAATAAGCGATGATCTCTACCAGTTTTTCTTTACCTTGGAGAAAATTGTAAAAATAATCTTGCTCCTCTTTAAGCCTCTCATTCCTGATAAAAACAGAAAATTTCTTCGTTGACTTTTTCATCTGATAATACCTAATTGTTGCCAACATTCTTGTAGAATTAACATAACTACTAAATATTTTAAATTCTGCTATGCTTTTACTGAAAATATGATAAATTTCCCCTTCGACTAGTTTATCTTTCCGATACATACCACTCCTTAACCTTTTCCTAAAAGTACCACCCCCGCGGTGGTACTTGGGATCTCTTCTATTTTCCGATGCAAAAATTACTAAAAATGCTCTTCAGGATTTCTTCTGAAAAAACTTCACCGCTAAGTTTGCCTATATTATTTAAACATACTTTCAACTCAATATTTATAAAATCTATTGGTCGAGATTCTTTTAAAAATCTTATTATCTGCTTAAGACTTTCCTCTACTTTGTATAGAATTTCCCTCTGGTATTGACTTAAGAAAATAATATTCTCACGATCTATTCCTTTCTCATAAACCATTTTATATACTACTTCTTCTAAATCACTTAAACCCTTGCCTTCTAAAGCGCTCATCTTTACTATGGCTTGACTTTTTGGCAACCTTTTTAAATCTAGGCGTTGAGCAAGGTCACTTTTATTTATTACAAATATTACATTTTTGTTTTTTGCTTTCTCAAGGAGAAATAAATCATTTTTTCCTAAAGGCCGTGAACCATCAAGAACAAAAATAACTAAATCACACTCTGAAAATATTCTTAAGGTTTTCTTTAAGGCTTTCTTAGTAATTAAATCTTTAGGTTCAATAATCCCAGCCGTATCATAAATTCGTAAAGGAACCCCTCTTATGTTTATAGTTTCTTCAATAACATCGCGAGTAGTTCCAGCAGTTCTAC
>JAVCBZ010000001.1 GCA_030765735.1 Candidatus Susulua stagnicola
ACCCAACTTATTTTTTTTTATAAATAAAATGTATTTATAATAATATGGGGGTGCTTTTGCTGGAAGGGCCACACCCGTTCCCATTCCGAATACGGCCGTTAAGCCTTCTTGGGCCGATGGTACTGCAGTCGCAAGGTTGTGGGAGAGTAGGACGGTGCCCCCTTATTATTTTTCTTTTTAAATAATTATGTAAAATTTTGCTTGCCTTTTTTATTACCCCCATTAAAATAAATCGATGGGGGTTTTATTTTTGCCCGCAGACAATAACTAACGGGCCATTAGCTCAGTTGGCAGAGCAGGGGCCTCTTAAGCCCAAGGTCGAAGGTTCGACCCCTTCATGGCTCATAGTCTTATTTAGTTACATGATTACGTGGGGTAACACAAGGGATTGGTTTTATTAAAGCAATACCGATCGGATACAATAAGCATTTTAGGTAAGCAAGTTAACTTCGCCTTTGGCGAAGATTGCATTTAATCCCTTTTATGGCTTACTTTTTTAAATGGAAGAATTTGAATTTATCGAGCACACTGCTGAATTAGGTTTGCGAGTAAAGGGAAAAACATCTGAAGATTTATTCAACAATTACGCTGTTGTGCTTTTTAGTCTCCTCACCGATTATCAACCAAAACAAATAATTAATCGAAAAATTACTTTGCAAGCTCAGAGTCTTTCTGAATTGCTTGTAGATTGGCTCAATGAGTTGCTTTCAATATTTTTTGCTGATAATTTCCTACCCAAAGAATATTTCATAAAGATAACTGATGATAAAGGTGGAAAAATCTTAGAAGCTGAGATTAGAGGTGAAGAGTTTAATTTTGAAAATAATATTTTAAAGCGAGAAATCAAAGCTGCTACTTATCATAATGTAAAAGTAGAGGAAAATGATCAAGGATATGTAGGGGAAGTTATCTTTGATGTTTAATATTATTATATAAAGTGATGCTTAAGTGTTTAGACAAATGTGGTTAAGGGTTAATAATTTGTTAAGTTTTAAGTTCTAAGTTGTAAGTTTTCAAAATTTCTGTATAATAAAATCTATGTTAGATATTAAATTAATTAGACAAAATCCTGACCAATTAAGAGAAGCGCTAGAGAAGAGAAATAGTTCCTTTGATTTAGAGGGTTTTTTAGCGCTTGATAAAGAGCGAAGAAAATTAATCGCAGTAATCGAGGAGCTTTCAGCTGCTCAAAATAAGATAGATCGTGAAGTTAAAGCTCTGCTTAAAGAGAAAAAAGATCCCAAGCCTAAGATTGAAGAAGCCAAGGGAATCAAGAAAAACCTAGCTGAATTGTCTAAGAAATTTGAGGTATTAAATATTAGCTTTTTAAGCGATCAAGATAAGATACCTAATATACCTCATTCATCACTTCCAATAGGTGGAACTTCGAAGAATAAAATTATAAAAGAGTCAGGGAAAGTCCGAAAGTTTAAATTTAAACCTCAAGATCACATAGCTTTGGCTGAAAATTTAGATATTATTGATTTTAAACGAGCAGCAAAAATCACTGGTTCAAATTTTACTCTTTTTAAAGGTATGGGTGCAAAACTCAAAAGAGCTTTGATTAATTTTATGCTTGATATCCAAAGCAATAAGAATGGGTACAAAGAAGTATCGCCACCTAAAATAGTTAATGCTGTTTCAATGAGGGCTACTGGACAGTTGCCCAATTTGAAAGATGATATGTATGATTTAGGTGGGAACGATCCTAAAGGTGCTCGAGGAGATTTTTATTTAATACCAACAGCTGAAGTGCCGATTACAAATATCCACAGAGAAGAGATACTCAACGAAAAAGATTTACCAATTAAATATGCCTCTTATACTCCATGTTTTAGAAGAGAAGCTGGTTCATATGGCAAAGATACTCGAGGGTTAGTCAGGGTCCATGAATTTGATAAAATAGAATTAGTTAAATTCGCTAAACCAGAAGATTCCTATGATGAACTTGAAAAACTTCTTAAAGATGCCTGTCATATTATTGAATTATTAAAGATTCCTTATAGAATTCTATTGTTGGCAACAGGGGATATAAGTTTTGCTGCTGCAAAATGCTATGATATTGAAATTTATGCTGCTGGATTAGACAAATGGTTGGAAGTTTCAAGTTGTTCTAATTTTGAAGATTTTCAAGCTCGCAGAGGCAATATTCGCTATAGAGCAAAGAGCGATCAAAAGTTAAAATTTGTTCATACTTTAAATGGCTCAGGGGTTGCTTTACCTAGGTTAATTGTGGCAATTCTAGAGAATTATCAGGAAAAAGATGGAACAGTAACTGTTCCTAAAGTTTTAAGGAAGTATTTAAATGGACGAAAGCGGATTACGAAATAATTACGTTTTTACTCTGATAAAGTTTTTACTTTTTTTAATAATTCTTTGTTTTCTAGTTTCTTTATCAAGAGTATTTTGGCAACAGCTGAAGATTTTTGATTCAAGTATTATTAAGATACTAACAATTTCAATTATTTCGGCATTTAGTTTTTATGCTTTTATAGCTGATTTAAATAATTTTTATAAAGGAATCCAAAGATTTTTCTTTCATTCAACATTTTTTGCTTATATTATACCTTCGGTATTAATTTTAATTGGTTTAGGATATTTTTTCTTACCTAAAGTTTTTGATCTTAACTTTAGTCGATCAACATTTGTTTTTATTGGCGGTTTTGTTACAACTGGTCATATGATTTTTGTAGCTCGTGGTAATCAAGGGCATAATTTTCCGACAGTAGTAAATTATTTATTTATTTGTAGCATTATATATATACTAAACTTACTTTTGTTTACAGTTTATCTAAGAGTAGGTTTAAATATCAATATTGAAAAAATTATCTTTGAGGGCGTAAAGAGCGGAGCAACCTTAATCCAAGGTATTTCTACCCAAGCTTTTAGATAAAATTATCGGAGGGGTGGCAGAGTCTGGTTTAACGCGGCGGTCTTAAAAACCGAACCAGCTTAAAATCATAACATTCTAAAGGGCAAGTAGTTAGGCAAATTTCCTTATAAAATCAATGATTTATCGACTTACCTGTATTACCACCAATTCCGAGTATTACCCTGTATTGCGCTGTATTCTAGTCACAATATGGACACAAAGTTAAGGGATAATGCTTGAATTAAAATGCTGTTGTTATGTTATTGTGGATTTAATATAATGTTTAAATTGATAGTCGTTTGTCCTAATCTCAAATTACAACTCTTTGTAATTCTAAAATGTAAGATATATAATTTTAATAAACAAAATATCAACAAGAGAGTTGATTGTAATTATAAGTAAATTATGAAAACTAAGACTAACTCATGGAGAATATCATTTGAATAGAGGTAAGCGAATCAAGATTTCTATCTGGCAGAAAACAATTCTTATAGTATTTAGCTTATTTTTAACAGTTGCTATTCTTGAGGTGGGATTGCGTATAGGTGGATTTTTTATGCTATTAGGACAGAGGCGAGGTAATATCGCTGCTCTTAAAGAGATAGGGGTATGCCGCATAATGTGCCTTGGAGGTTCTACTACTGCTAATGGAGGAGAATACTCTTATCCAAGTCAGATGGAAGAGGTTTTAAACAAAAAAGAGATTGGGATAAATTTTAAGGTTATAAATAAAGGGCTTTCTGGTTCTGATTCTGTTTTCATTGTCTCTAACTTAAAATCCAATCTAGATAAATACAAACCCCATATTGTAGTTACTATGACAGGGGCTAATGATGATTGCGATACTATTCCCTATGAAGATTCGACAAAGATGAAGCTCTATCTCTTTTTGAAGAGTTTTAGGGTTTATAAACTTGCAAAGCTTATAAATTTGCATATTGAAAATAAAATTAATGGAATTATAAGTAAAAAAAAGGATAGTAACAGTTTAGAAAACGAGCCTATTTATTTTATTCGAAAAACTGTTGAGGGAGAGGTGGGGATATTGTTAGAAAAATGGTCAATTTTAATGGATGAAGGTAGAATTAGAGAGACTGAAGCTGTAATGAAAGCAGCAATTGAATTAGAGCCAAATAGAGGTGAAGTATATTTATTACTCTTAGACAGCTATGGGGCTCAAGGTAAAATTAACGAAGGCGATAAAATTGTAGAAAAAATTGGTCAGTTGCCATTTAATTGTTTTAATGATCCTTGGGAGCTATGTCAGCTTGGGTTTTATTATAGAAGGACAAAAAGATACACTAAAGCAGAAGAGGTGTTAAAAAGAGCCATAGACATCAATCCTTATTATAGAGAGTCTTATGCTGAACTTGCAACTGTATATAGAGAGCAAAATTGTATTGAAAAGCTAAACAATGTATGCGAAAAAATTATAAATAGAGATATTAAAAGTGGGAATATCTATGGTTTTCTTGCTACCTCTTATAGGGAGTTAGGTGATTTAGAAAAAGCACAGAAATATTATAATAAAACAGATGAGTTCTGGATGAAAAATTATAAAGAGGCTACAAAACATAATTATGAATTAATAAAAGAGATTGTTGAGGATAGAGGTATTCAGCTTGTGGCTGTTCAATATCCAATGCGTAACGTTGAGGCCTTAAAAAGACTTTTTGACTCATCGGAAGGGGTAATATTTGTAAGCAATGAGCACTCATTTAAAAAAGCATTAGAGCATAGCAGTTATGAGGATTATTTTTTTGATAATTTTGCTGGTGACTTTGGCCATTGTACTCCTCTTGGAAATAAATTATTGGCTGAGAATATTGCCAATAATATTTTAGAGAAATGTTTCAATAAATGAAAGATTATAACTATAAATAATTGTAAGTTGTTATGAAAATATGTGTTAATATAGTTATTACATCTTATTAATTAGGAAGTAAAATGAATGATGTGTAGTTTAAGACATTAATAGTTTTTAATTGATTTAATTAGAAATTATAATAAAATCTTAAGAATATATAATTTGGAGGGGTGGCAGAGTCTGGTTTAACGCGGCGGTCTTGAAAACCGTTGTGGGGTTATACCCACCGGGGGTTCGAATCCTCTCCCCTCCGTGTCTTTTTTTAGCGTTTCCAACCTATTTCTATTCAATAAGTTATAACTCCAGTTCAAAATTAAATTTCTTTTGTGCCTAATACCGAATCAACTATAGCCCTTTACAATTAAATACGTTACAGAGGGATTTTTTTACGTTACAATAGTAAAAAGGAGAAAAATGAATAATAGTTCTTGGTTTTCTCAAATTTCTTTCAAGCAACGAATTTGGTTGTTTGTAACTGTGGCAGGAATGCTTGCGATTACAGGTCTTGGGATTTTGCTGAGTTCATCAAGCAAGCTAAAGGAATCAATTGATTTCAATATTAACATGTCTATCCAGGACATTGCTCCCAAACTTGGAGTTACAGGTAAAGGTCTTGCTCGTGAACTTGAATTACCGATTGATATTTCCAAGAAAAAGTCTCTCAATTCATTAAAGGTAACAGACGAAGAACTTCATCATGCCGTTGAGCACATTCTTTCTCATCGTGACAGTATACTCAAGTATTATATTTATGCGGCGTTGGTATTGTTTGGTTTAGTTTTTCTTACTAAACTAGGGCGGCCGGATGGATCCGACGTCAAACTCAAGTATAAGTGGTATCCCCGAACACCTTACATCGTCTCTCTCTTACTTTCTGTAATAGTAGCTGGGTTCATTCTTGGCAAATCGCCTAATCCCATGGAGGGAGCAGTCAAAGTATTCAAATCCATGGTAGGGCTTTACCCTGACCCAATGGTCAAGGTAATTGCTTTTAGTTTTTTCATTATGCTTGCTGTTATTGGGAATAAAATAATTTGTGGTTGGGCTTGTCCTTTCGGTGCTTTGCAAGAGCTTATTTACAGTATTCCAGTCTTGAGGAAAATTAAAGAAAGAAAACTTCCATTTATGCTCACAAACACAATTCGTACAGGCATTTTTATTATTATGTTTCTTTTTCTATTTGGAATCATTGGAGGACGTATGGGGTTTGTAATTTATCACTACGTTAATCCCTTTAATCTATTTAATTTTGATTTTGAAACATTCAGTATCCTGCTGACAGTAATTATTACTTTATTGGTATCGTTCATTGCTTATCGACCATTTTGTCAGTTCATTTGCCCTTTCGGGTTTATCTCATGGATAACTGAGCGATTCAGCATTTTTCGTGTTCGAATTGATAAAGAAAAGTGTATCCAATGTGGTGCCTGTATAAAGGCATGCCCCCTAGAAGCTGCAGAGGGCAGGGTCAAATGTAAGAGATTACCGGCTGATTGCTTCAGCTGTGCACGTTGCTTAAATGTTTGTCCAACCGATGCTATCAAGTATAGTGGGAAATAGAGAGCCTGTAGTTCCAGTGTTTTGATGTAATAATTTTTAGGGGGAAAAATAATGAAGATAGGAGTTGTCATTTCAAGTAACGATGTTGAGACCTGTTGGAATGCTTTGCGATATGCTAATTTTTGCTTGTCCCAAAAAGATGAAGTTAAAGTTTTCTTTATGGGGGAAGGTGTTGAATACCAAAAGATTAGCATTGAGAAGTTTAATACAGTCGAACAGGCAGAAAAACTGATGCAATCTGGTGGCAAAATCTATGCTTGCGGAAGTTGTATTAAATCAAGAGACCAAGAAGGCTCTGAAATGTGCCCTATTTCTACGATGAAAGATATGTATGAGATAGTGAACGAAAGTGATAAAATTGTAACATTCTAAACTATTGCAGGAGTAAAATAACTCATGGTTGAAGTAAAGGTTAATAATGTCCACAATACAATGGTGGTTACATTTAGGGGCGTTGTTGATGTGCAACAAATAGAGGAATTACATAACAATATTCAACAGATAATCCCTAAACTTGAGAGTGGTTTTAAGATTTTAACTGATTTATCTTTACTGGAAAGCATGGACATTGAAGCTCATTCGCTTGTTGAAAAAATGATGCAATTGTGTAATCAACACGGAGTGTCAAAGATTATTAGAGTCATCCCCGATTCTAGTAAGGATATAGGATTCAATATTATGTCTTTATTTAACTATTCTCATGATGTAGGTATAGTTACCTCTCAATCAACCGAGGAAGCGTTAAGGCATGTTTTTTTAAAGGGTTCTATCTAGCAATAGATATTTGCAAGTTTTCATATAACTTTTTTGCCTCTCAGTTCAAAAACCAATTACGAACCTTTTAGTGCAATAGCAAAGAGTGCCCAAACAGTGCCCACTCTACTCCAAAACAACGGCAAACACTGGTAAACAACGGTAAACAACCGGACAGTATAAGATCTTACAAAATAAGGAGATAGAGGAGATAAGCCTGATAAATAAAGCTTATTCAAAAACCACTTAATAGAATCCTCTCCCCTCCGCCATTTTATTTTACGGATTAAAAAGTTTTATCTGACAAGCATTTTTTGACTTGCCAAAATTTACTTATCACGATACGTCCAAAACGTGCCCATTTTACTCAAAACAACGGTAAACACTGGCAAACAACCGGACAG